>DDZT01000056.1 GCA_002346435.1 Anaerolineales bacterium UBA3001 | reverse complement strand
GGTATGTATGATTCTATCATTCTGGGTTGGCAGGGTCAACGACTTGATATTGGTCTTCTTCAATGTTTGGACTGTATCGTTGTGCGTAGAGCAATACACCAATTGCAATTAAAACCAATCCCGATATAAGACCTAATGATTGCCAAAGCCCGAAATAGGGTAATCCACTGGGTATATTATGGCTGCCTATTCCTAATACATCTGCAAGACCAGATACTGCACATATTACATAACCTGTAGCCATAAGTCTTAGACCAATTTGTTCGCGGAGACGTCGCGGCACTGACCTATGTCTAGTTTCATAAGCATATGCGTATCCACCTATAGTCATAATGCCTATACCAAATAGTATGACGACCAATTGAAGTATCCCAACTCCAGGATTTAGATCGAGATTCACTATTACAGGAAACATTCCTATTAGGAAAATGGTAAATCCGCATACTACTGTTGCTACACTTATACGAGCCAATTGACTAAGTTCATCAATTGCTACTGGTTTCCGGTTCATGTTGGCAGTCCACGTCTAAGAACTTGCAGCCAGTTCTCAGACATAAATTGTGTCACCTCGTTTCTATTGTATCCAAGCGTTGCAATTTCATCGCCAATCAATACTAAATCTGCCACGGTATCCATTGGAAAGGGTATTGATTCAGCTCCAAACCCACCATCAAAATCCGATCCTATACCAACGTTTTGGCAAGATCCAGTAAGCTGACAAATGTAGTCTATCATTTCTGCTAATCGCCTAACAGTTACGGCTTTTTTATCATCACTTTTGCTCCAGCCAGTTTTTAGAAATTTATTGTATGGGACCACTCCTATGACACCGTCTCTATCTACAAGTTGACGGATTTGTGAATCAGTTAGCAATCTTTCTGGTGTACTTAGGTCTGCAGCAAATCTAGGGTTTGCATGAGATGCTATGACAACTCCTTCATAATTGTCAATAGCTTGATCAAAACTACGTTCAGACATATGACTTAGGTCAAGAATCATTTGAATATCTGACATATTTGCTAACAATTCTTCACCTAAATTAGTCAATGGTCCTGGATCGCCAGTGCCCCCACAGTAATTGGTTCCTGCCCAAGCTGGTCCGATTATACGTACGCCTTTATTGTGCCAATATTCTACTTCATCTGGTGATCTGATTGGGTCTGCACCCTCCATTAGTAAGATTAGGCCAATTATAGGTTTTTTGTTATTGGTTTCATCCCAACTAGTGATAACCATCTCTAGATCTGAGAGATTTTGAATGATTTGGTAGTCATCCTTTTCTTCCATATGAAGGTAGTAATCTAACTGATTATGAGCCAGTTGATGGGCCTGATCGGAGTTTTGATAATACATTTTTGCAGAATTGCCTGAGTAATGACTATAAGGAGGGGAAAATAGAGTGGCAAATATTATTCCTATTCGCCCTGATAGCCACTCATCATGCCCAAGACATGCTAAACCGTTTGCATGCATATTTGGACTATTGCTTTCAGCGCTGCGTATATTGAGTGCCGAGGCAGAATAGTCTCTGTTATATCTCAGAGCATTGTAAGCTATGTCTTCGTGTGCATCTACTATAAGCATGATCTAATCGTATCTATAAGCTGCTTGGTTGTCAATTGTAACAGAGTGCTATAATCGCACGATGATGTCTATTCTCAGTGTTATGTTCGCGTCCTGTGTTCTTTTTGTAACACCGGGTATATTGATTCACTTGTCTCTAAAAGAGAGGGGTTATCATCTAGTCCCTTGTATTGGAATTGGTTTGTCACTGGTAGTTGTACTGTATTCTACAGTTGCCAGTGTGATCGGTTATTCATACTATTTGCAAATGGGTATGACTATAGGATTGGATATAGTATTGTTGTTTCTTGCTCGGCACCAAATAAGTAATATCAAATCCTGGACGAATCGATTAGATAATTGGCAGTGGTTACTCTTGGCTCTTATAGTCTTAGTTTATGTTGGACCGGCATTTGTTATTCCAGTTCCATTCGATACTGACGCGCAAGGTTTTGGCTTGTTAATCGCTAGTGTACGAGCTAGTGGTTCTATCACCAGTTTGGCACCGTTTTATCCTGAAATTGGTTGGTATTACTCGCCCGCATTTTTTCTAATAGGTGCTCAATTAGCTGATATCACAGATGCTGGAATACATGAAGTAATGCTAGGTTTTTCACATTTGCTTAGCGTGGGTGTGATAGCAGCTATTGGTTACTTAGGAATGCTCATGGGTGGCCGTAAAACTGGTTGGTGGGCTGGAGTTGCATCTGCTATAGGATTGTCTCTCTATACAACTTTGATGGATTCTGCTTATACTAATCTGCTTGGACTATGGTTGACTGCCACGTTTCTTTGGATACTCGATAAGGTTATAAGAAATAAATCAGGTTTTGATTTAGTGATCGCGGGTGTATGCTTATCTGCTGTACTACTTGGTCATCCTGATAGCATCATACATTTAGTTCTGGCTTATTTCTGTTTCTATATTACCGTTGTCTTTGTAAGACCTAAGGTAAGTATCAAGGAATATATCCGAATAATGATTCTTGTACCGGTGCTTGGAGTAGTCATTAGCGCGCCTTGGCTATTAAGTACTTTTTCTATGTTAGGGCAAATCAGCGTGCATGAACGTCAATCACCGCAATTGCACCATCTTTTGTGGGTTTTAACTGTTAATGGTGGACTGGTACCACTTTTTGCATTAATAGGTATTTGGTGGTCAGTACGCAGTCGTCATTGGTTAGACATATGGTCCATATCATGGCTTGTGCCAATTGTAGAAATATCTAGTTTAGGTAATTTGGATGCACTGTCTCGTCGTACATTGATTGACCCGATGCAGATTTTCTATCCTTTTGGCATGGCCTGGCACGCTACAATAATTCCTCTCGCTTTGTTGGCATCACGTGGTTTAGAGCCGCTAGGTGATTGGATCGCAGGCAAGAAATTGTGGAAAGAGTGGCTTACTGGTTTTCTCTCAATCATGTTGTTGTTAGCAGGAATTGGATTAATTATGAGCAAATCTGTTGTATCCTGGACGAGAGCATATGTGCCTCGAATCACTGGTTCGGTTGCAACTTCCGCTGATGTCCGTGCCTATCAGTGGTTAGGTGATAATTCCCCATCAGACTCTAAGGTGTTAAACTATCCTGGGCGTTATGAAGGTCAATGGGCAACAGTAATATCTGAGCGCACATCTGTTTATATTCGTGACCAGTTATTTTATATAGGAGCAGAAGATTTGCGCAATTTACAGAAAAATATGGCAGTCGTTTTTCTTGACCCTGTGTCTGATGAGGCCTATGATTTGATTGTTAGACATGAGATTGACTACATTGTGGTTCCACAGTGGCTCAATGTTTCTGATATTGATCAAACACAATTGCGCTGGAATGAGCCCGACAAGTTGCCGCAAGTCACATCATTTGAAGACGCAAGTTACTTGGATTTAGCTGCAAACTTTGATGGTGCTCAAGTGTGGAGAGTGAAATACTAGATGAGATTTCGCGATCATATAATACATAGTTTGCTATGAAAATAGTTCATATTATTCCATATTTTTATCCAGCTTGGGCCTATGGCGGTACTTGTCGAGCTGCTTGGGAACTAGCTCGTGCGCTAGTACGCAAAGGTCAAAGTGTTGTTGTCTATACTACTGATGCCCTTGACGAGAATTCGCGTTCAACACCTGCATCAGTAGTAGTAGATGGAGTAGAAATACACCGAGTGCGAAACATTAGTAATCACTTAGCTTGGAGGCGCGCTTTTTTACCTTTCGGTTTTGGAAGTAAGTTCCAGGAATCTTTGCATGATGCCGATGTTGTACATTTGCACGAATTCCGTTCTTTTCAGAATGCAGTAGCTTTACCTTATATGGTCAGAACAGGTGTGCCGTTTGTGCTTACAGCTCAGGGAGGATTACCGCGAATTATGGGCCGGAACACTTTGAAGGTGATTTATGACCGTAATTTTGGTTCACGTATACTAAATAATGCTGCCAGATTGCATGCACTAAACGAACTAGAACGGGAACAGTTTATTGATTTGGGTGTTGACCCACAGAGGATTGCAATATTGCCAAATGGTGTGGATCTTGACCAATATCAATCTCTCCCATCTTTCCAAGGATTTCGAGCTCGTTTTGACATACCTGAAGGAGTTCCTATCATACTGTTTTTGGCACGCGTCAATAAAATAAAAGGAGTAGATTTCTTGGTTTCTAGTTTTAATTTGTTGCGAAGTGCAAATCCTGGTGCATTTTTGGTAATTGTTGGTCCTGATGATGGATATCTGCAAGAAGTCAAAAATCAGGTACGGGAATTAGGAATTGAAAATCAAGTACGTTTTACAGGTTATTTGGATGGTGATGATAAATTACAAGCATATCAAGCTGCCAGTGTATATGTTCTTCCATCTGCATATGAAATGTTTGCAATAACTTTGTTGGAGTCGCTTGCGTGTGGTACTCCTATCATTGCTACAGATCGCTGTGGTTTGGCAGAATTTGTCAGCCAGCATGATCTTGGGTCAATAGTCAATTATGGAGATGTTGAAGGTCTAAAAAATGAAATTGTTAGGATTTTAGGAAATCCTGTTGATGTTGAGAGTCGTGCTGATTACGGTCGAGAGTATGTACTCAAGCATTTTGGATGGGATAGGATTGCCGACAATTGGCTGAAGGTTTATCAGAATTGTGCATCAAAAGCTGAGATAGTTTAGATATGTGTGGCATCTGTGGGTTGTTAAAATTGCCAGGACAAAAGCCAATCTCTAGAGATATGCTACAGCAGATGAGCGATTTGATTTCTCATCGCGGACCTGATGACGCTGGAACATATGTCTCACCAAACGCAGATATTGGTTTAGCTAATAGGCGCTTGTCAATTATTGATCCATCGGATTCTGGGCGACAACCTTTTACTAATGAAGACGGTAACATCTGGGTGGTATACAATGGTGAGACCTACAACTATGCTGAGATGCGCAGCTATCTTCAGGATAGAGGCCATAGTTTTCATTCTAACACTGATACAGAAATAATTGCGCATTTGTATGAAGAACATGGGGTTGATTGTGTTCGGTATATGCGAGGGATGTTCGCTTTTGCACTTTGGGATCAGTCTAAGCGACGTCTTTTTTTGGCCAGAGATAGACTTGGAATAAAACCTGTTTATTATGCTTATACTCCTGATGCTTTTCTTTTTGCATCTGAGATTAAATGCCTGTTGACACATCCACAGTTGAAAAGAGCTGTCAATGATGAGGCTCTGTATCATTATCTTACTTTTCTAACTACGCCAGCCCCTCAGACTTTGTTCAAAGATATATTCAAATTACCATCCGCTCATCGAGCTATCATTAATTCTGATGGTCAGATTCATGTTGAAGAGTATTGGGATGTTTTTGATGATAGTAATGATGATGCTAGCTATAGTGATGCTGATCAAGCGGATAGAGTTGTTGATGCATTGCGAGAAAGTGTTAGGTTAAGAATGGTTTCGGATGTTCCTTTTGGTGCTTTATTGTCGGGAGGTATGGATTCAAGTACTAATGTGTCCTTAATGGCTGCGGAAATGAATAGACCAGTGCAGACATTTTCAATTGGCTATCAGGGAGATGACGTCAGTGATTATAATGAGATTGGATATGCCAGACAAGTAGCTAATAGATTTGGTGCTGAACATCATGAAACCTTTATCGGACGAGAAGATTTAATAAGATTTTTACCTGACTTAATTTATCATCAAGATGAGCCAATTGCCGATCCTGTTTGTGTGCCCTTATATTATGTGTGTAAATTGGCTAAGGATAACGGTACTTCGGTAGTACAAGTGGGTGAAGGTGCTGATGAATTATTTGGTGGATATTGGCATTGGCAGGCAGTATTACGCCTTAATCAAGGACCATGGCAGGCTTTTGGTGCCTTGCCCAGATGGGCAAGGCAATTGACGTTACAGTTATCTAGGCCGATGATGAACGATTTACGTATGGAGTATCTACGACGCGGTGTGGCAGGAGAAGAGTTATTCTGGGGAGGCGCAATTGCATTTGGTGAGGATAGTAAGCGAGAAATACTCACAGATGAAACTCTAAGGCGTATAGGTGATCTCAGTTCGCATGAGATTGTTCAGAAATATAGGAGCAACTTTGATGCTCGTTGTCCTAATCCGGATTATCTAAAGTGGATGAGTTATTTGGATTTACATATGCGACTGCCGGAATTGTTGTTAATGCGAGTCGATAAAATGTCTATGGCCACTTCAGTGGAGGCTCGTGTGCCATTTCTTGACCATGAATTTGTGCAATTAGTCATGGGTATATCGCAGTCGCAGAAGATGCCTGGACTAAGCACTAAACATCTGTTAAAACAGGCGGTGAAAGGCTTGATACCTGACCATATTATCAATAGAGAAAAACAAGGTTTTCGTGTACCTATTAGTAGATGGTTTGCAGACACATTAGGATTGATCGCTGAACAAAAACTACGTGATTTTTGTTCAAGGACTGATTATTTTCGTTGGTCAGCTATATCAAAATTAATATATAGACAGGATGAGCTAGTATGGTATTTGCTCAATTTTGTTCTATGGCATGAGTTATGGATTGAGGGTGTTCCTGGTGACGAGTTGATTCAAATCAGATAATTATGTTCTAGGGATATAGACATCTTATTGGTGGGTCAATCGTGCAATTGTAGAATGGTATTTGAACACCTAAAATTATGTATGTGCTGATTACAAATAAGATTAGCACTAGTATTGAGATGCTGATATTATGGTATTTTCTCGGGAACAAGCTTGTCCATCCCAAAGCAAACAGGATGGATATGGGAAGCATTGCTGGCAGACCATAGCGAGTACCTGCAAATATTAGCATTGTTGATCTGTGAGGGTAGATATCTGTCCTTAGTATTATCATTAGTAATACTAGTATCGTACTAGTTGTAAGAAGGCCAATTGTTTGAATTCTTCTTTTACTAAAATTTGATTCTGTTATCTGTGATAATTTGTGAGTCCAGATGTTCTTGGTTAGTCCAATTGCAGCCGTAAAAGTGATAATAAATAGGGGAATCAATTGCCACCGGCTGAGTCCAGGTTGTGTACCTCCGAATCCTGACCAGTACATTGCGAACAACCATCCAGGCAAATCGCGCAACCATGCAGTATGTGTGCGGTCCCAAGAGGAGAATGACCATAATGCTCGATTAGGCGAAAAACCAAATATATGTTTCCAGCCTATTCTTGGCCACAAAGTTTCCACAGTACCATTACGAAGCATGTTAGTAAAGATTTGATTGGTGCCCCAGTTGCCGGTAGCAGATGTCGGTGATGAGAAACTAGGCGGTATATTGTCAGGATATTTACCTTTTACGAGAATTAAGCCATCGTAGAGAACAGTCGTGGCATTTTCAGCTGCAGGCAATATTACTGCAAGATAAGTTGCTTCTTCAGGAACTTCTGTAACAATAGATCGAAACTGCCATACTCCATTTCCAATAGTACTGGCAGTATATCCACCATTACTTGTAGCAAAATTTGGAAATCCGATTTCACTTCCTGTTGCAAGGTTTACCCAACCACCAATTGTGATTGTTTGACCTTGCAATTCAATCACCTCATTTTCCGCCAAGTATTGCACAATCCCACTAGGATTTTCCTCATTGTTCACTATAAGTGCATTATTACCGACTGGCCCATTATTGCTTTTTATTTCCGCAGGTATAAAGCGCACCCTTTCTCCGGTCTCATTCCAAAACCAGTGCGCAGGTATTTCTTTTTTTATTGGTAAGAAAAGTGCAGTCAAAGTAACTAAACTCAAGATAGCTGATACTAATATCCATTTGCGTTGCTTCTCTGGTAAGCTTGCCCATATCCATAGCGCAGTCAAAGGAATTCCTATCCAAGCAGTTGATTTGGTAAACAAGCATAATACTAAGGCTGCAATTATTTTCCAGTATGATAGAAGATCATACGTAGATTTAGTGCTTCTGTGTTGTGAAAGATTACAGAACAGCAAACTTATTGCAAACATTGCCCCAGCATCCGTGTTGATTCCAGCAGTGATGTCACCCAGTTGATGATTAATTGCCATTATGCTTGCGGCACCTATTTGTAATGATCGCTTTTTTGGGAATAGGTTGTGAGTTGTGGCAAATGTCAATGATGTTGCGAGTAGACCTAGGAAGAGTGTGAAAAATCTACCCAGATTAATAGTCTCTCTATCTGACAGATTGTTAAAAATCGCCATCGGTATTCCAGCCCATATATAATATGCAGCATTAGTGAGTCTACGGTCGTCGAAAAGAAGTTGGCATGGTGCACCTGTTAATGCTACTGGACTAATCATAGCTAACTCTTCATCGTTAAAAGCGATCCATTCAGTTACATCTTCTCCAATTAAGCTATCTTCTTTGTGTAGGGACCATGACAAGCCAATCGAATCTCGCAGGCATGCTGCTGCTACTAATTTTGTGTGGGCAAAATGTATAATTTCATCAACGTTGTAGCCGAGTGGTACAATCTGAATGCGTAGAGCTCCTAACATCAACTGGATCAGAAGGAGTAATACTATAGCGGGATTTAGATTTGATCGAACTTTCATTATAATTAATACATAATACTTTTAAGTTGCATATGTGACAGTCTACCGACCTAATATGTGATTGTCAATCTTACTTATGTCTACACAATTAGAAAACTTGGCGAACATTTGTCTATGAAGATAGCATACATTTGTCAATATTTTGTGCCTGAACCTTCAGCACCATCTGCTCGAATATCGGAGCTTGCCCAAGAATGGGTGGAGAATGGCCACGAAGTGACTGTTATGACCGGAATGCCTAACCATCCGACTGGTATTGTGTTAGAAGATTACCGAGGCAAACTTATGGTTGATGAGAGAATTGGTAATGTTGTTGTACTACGAAGTTGGTTGTATGCAACACCTAATCAAGGTATTCTAAGAAAGACACTAAGCCACCTTAGTTTCATGTTCAGTACGGTCATTTTAGGTTTTCCGAGATTGGCATCGGTAGATGTAATCATCGTTAGTTCACCTACCTTTTTCTCTGCATTTGCTGGATTGTTGATGAGTAAAATACGGCGTGTCCCCTTCGTCTTTGAAATAAGAGACTTGTGGCCAGCTGTTTTTATTGATCTTGGGATCCTAAATAACGTTTTCTTAATACGAGTTTTGGAATCCTGGGAAATGTTTCTTTATACGCAAGCCGCACTTGTTGTAGCTGTTACTAAATCGTTTAGAGACAAATTGATTGAGCGTGGACTATCGGCTGAGAAAATCACAGTTGTTTCTAATGGTGCTGTGGTGAATCGGTTTGAGCCTGGTGATAAGAATGATGATCTATGCAGTGGTTTGGGTATTTCGAACAAATTTGTTGTAAGCTATATTGGAGCACACGGTATTTCCCAAGGCGTTGAAACTGTTATGGAAGCAGCTGCAACTTTAAGGGATCTTGATGATATAGTTTTCATGTTTGTAGGCGATGGTGCTATGAAGAATGATATGGTCATCATGAAAAATGACCGTGGTCTTCAAAATGTCGTAATGTTGCCTGCGCAATCGAAAGAACGTGTACCAGACTTGTATCGTGCTAGTGATGTGTGTATTGTGCCATTGCGTGACATACCTCTGTTTGATAGCTTTGTACCATCGAAGATTTTCGAAATCATGTCGTGTGGTATACCTATCATTGGCTCAGTGACTGGAGAAGCAAGAGAAATACTCCAGCTTTCCGGCTCGGCTATGATTGTCTCTCCGGAATCTGCGCGTGAATTGGCTGACTCGATTGTATGGATGGTGAAAAATCCTCAAAAGCGCGAAATGATGGGGGCCTCAGGTAGAACATTTGTATGTGAAAATTACGACCGTACTATGCTTGCAAAGAAGTATATCGATCATTTGAAGAGTCTCATAAAGTGACTACTGTATTGATTGCAGGGGCAACTGGTTTCTTAGGTGAATATGTCATACGCCGACTTCTGAAATCTAGTTTGGAAATAAGTGCATTTGTGCGTCCCACAAGTGACATCGCTTGGCTTAGCAAACAGGATGTGCGTTTGATCCCCGGCGATTTGAGTCAGGGTGATGATATTCAAAATGCATTGCAGGGAGTGGACCTGTTCATAACTGTAGCTTCTCTAGGGTTTGGGCATGCACCCAATATTGTGAATGCACTAATTGAATCAGGGGTCAGACGTGCTGTGTTTGTGAGCAGCACATCGATATTCTCGAAGTTATCTACCAGCAGCAAGTCTACTAGAATTCAAGCTGAACTTGTTATTGCTGAAAGCGGGTTAGATTACACTATCATTCGACCTACTATGATATATGGTTCGCCGCGTGACCGCAATATTTGGAGATTAGTGAATTTTGTCAACAAGTCGCCAATTGTTCCAATTATTGGTCGAGGCGATGCTATGCAGCAGCCTGTATACGTAGATGATGTGGCTCAGGCAATAATTAGTGCAGCGCAGTATGATTTGTCTATTGGCCAGTCCTATGACATTGCTGGAGCAGAAGCTATCTCATTCTTAGACATATTGAATCTTGTTTCTACAGCACTTGGTCAATCTATCAACAAGGTACATATTCCGTATGTAATGGCCAAGTATGCTTCATTCTTGTTAGGTGGTTTAGGCCTAGGAATAACTTTTGAGCAGGTTCTTCGTTTTGGAGAGGAAAAGACCTTCGACATTAGTGCAGCATCTAGAGATTTGGGATATAAACCACTGAGTTTTGAGAAGGGTTTGGCACATGAGATACAATGGTTGAGGAAATTATAGTTATAATGGTTTTATTATGCCTACAATCTTGACTATAATGTCGCGTTTTATGAGGCGTACCGGCTGGTATTTATTAGGTGATCTGATAATAGTTGTGATCGCCTATCGTGTGGCATTGACCGGACGTTTTGCTGGTGCATCTCCAGACGCACATTACTTACAGGCATGGAATACGTATATTGTCTTGATAGTGTTTATCCATTTGGCAGCTAATTATTGGGCTGGAATGTATAGTCGTTTGTGGCGTTTTGCCAGCGCTCCAGATGCTCTCATAGTTGTGCAGGCATGGCTGGGCGCAACAATTCCTTTGATGTTGATGGATATGCTACCCGCTGCGCGTCTTGAGCCAACTATTAGACCTTTGCCTTTAAGTGCATTGGCGTTAGGTGGATTCCTTGCTGCTGCTGGCTTGACTATGCTTCGTTATCGAACAAGGGTATTAGTTAGTCTAATTTTTAGATTAAGACGAGCAGGGCAAAAAACAACAGGTGGTAATAGTGCCATACGAACTTTGATAGTGGGAGCTGGAGAAACAGGGCAATCACTGTCGTGGCAACTTCAAAATCGAAGTGGTGGTCGTGCATACCAAGTGCTTGGATTTATTGATGATGATGTTGACAAACATGGTTTTAATGTGCATGGGATCCCAATACTGGGTGGTAGGGCACAATTGTTAGAATTAGTAGTGCTGCATAAGGTAGACTTGATAGTATTGGCTATTCACGCTATTGCTGGAAATGAGTTCCGTGAGATTTTGAGTGTTTGCCAGAATGCTCCAGCGCGGATACAGATTGTCCCTGATGTTTTTGAGGAACTTGCAACTAGCGCGAACAAATCTTTGTTAAGGGATGTAACAGTAGATGATTTTCTTGGTCGCAGTCCTGCTGAAATCGATATCGAGGTGTGCAGGGGTATGCTGCAAGGGAGTACTGTTCTGGTTACCGGTGGGGCAGGCTCTATAGGAACGGAGCTATGTCGGCAGGCACTAGCTTTTGATGCAAAGTTGGTTGTTGCTGTTGATATGAATGAAACTGGTTTGTATGAACTGCAAGCAGAAACAAGTATGACAAATAGTCAGCGCAATCTAAATGTTTGTGTGGCTGATGTGACTGATTCAGAGCAAGTTGCAGAAATATTTGAGCGATATCGCCCTGAAGTTGTGTTTCATACTGCGGCTTACAAACATGTACCTTTGATGGAATTGCATCCACGTGTTGCTCTACGCACGAACGTTTTAGGTACGTTAAACGTGGGTTTGTCCGCCAGGGAGGTGGGTGCAGAAAGGTTCGTGTTGATCTCTACCGACAAAGCTGTTGAACCAGCTAGTATTTATGGAGTGACAAAACTAATAGCAGAGCAAGTGACTGCTGGTTTGGCTGTAGAAAGCTCTGATACACTGTTTGCTTGCGTTAGATTTGGCAATGTATTAGGCAGTCGAGGCAGTGTTGTTCCTCTCTTTGAGAAGCAAATAGAGTCGGGAGGACCAATCACTGTTACTCATCCTGACATTACTAGATTTTATATGACTATTCCTGAGGCTGTGAGATTAGTAATCCAGGCATCAGCACTCACTCGTGGAGGAGATCTGTTTATGTTAGAAATGGGTGAAAGTATCCGGATTACTGAATTGGCTGAACGTATGATCAGATTGCACGGTTTGCGTCCAGAAGTGGATATACAAATTGAATTTACAGGTCTCAGGCCAGGTGAAAAGTTACATGAGGAATTAATTGAAAATGAAGAAAGTCGAGAAGCTACTAAACATGCGCAGATTTATCGAGTGTTTTCTGCTAGACGTAAGTCCAACAATCTTGCTTTAGCAATATTAGAACAATGGGTTTTAAGTGCACTAGATCTTCCTGAAAATGATTTGAAAAAAACCTTGCGCAGTTATAGTAGTGATAGTGTAATGTATCAATCTAATTCATCTGAGAGGCAATGATTTTATGATTGTGGTAAGGACTCCTCTACGCATAAGTTTTTTGGGCGGTGGTACTGATTTTCCAGATTATTATCGTGATCATGGTGGTTTGGTACTTTCAACAGCAATCGATAAATACATATACGTGATTGTCAAGCAAAGGTTTGACAACATGATTTATGTTAATTATTCGCGCAAAGAGATCGTAGAAAATGTCGATGAAATACAACATGAACTAGTAAGAGAGGCCATGCATATTACCGGGGTTAAACGAGGTGTCGAGATCACGACTCTTGCTGATGTTCCGTCAAGTGGAACCGGTCTAGGTTCATCAAGTACTGTCACTGTTGGTCTGTTACAGGCATTATATTCCTATAGTGGTCAACTTGTGACTGCGGAGACACTAGCCAGGAACGCATGTGAGATTGAGATTGACAGATGCGAAAAGCCCATAGGTGTGCAAGATCAATATATAGCAGCTTATGGTGGTTTTCGGGCAATATCTTTTGAAAAAGATGCTGTGACTGTATCGAAATTAGGTTTAAATGACGAGTTGATTCGTCGCCTCAATCGTAATATGATGTTATTTTATACAAATATCACTCGTCCATCTGAGAGCATTCTTGTAGAACAAAGAGAAAATATTTCTGAACGTGAAGATAGTTTAGCAGGACTGCGTGAGCTTGCCGTACAAGCTCGTGACTGCTTGAAGCGTGGTGATTTAAGTGAGTTCGGTAACATGTTGCATAATGGTTGGGAGCTCAAAAGAGGCCTTGCTAGTGGTGTTAGCAATCAGAATCTTGATGATTTATATAATGCTAGCAGAAAAGCTGGTGCTATTGGAGGTAAAATAGCTGGCGCAGGTGGTGGAGGGTTTTTGTTGCTATATGCGCCTTTGGCTGCTCAAGATAATGTTAGGAATGCATTGAGTAATTTGCGTGAACTGCCATTTTTGTTTGAACGTGATGGTAGTAGAGTGGTTTTCGATCTAGGTAGGTCAAAGTAACGTTAATTCTACGATTTCTCTACTACACTCTAAAACATGCTTGACTAAAGCAAACCCCTTAGTTAGAATTCAAAACTTGAATACTCGAATAAAGGTGTATTTTTGAGAGATTATGAGTTTCAGTTACTGGATGCTATTGCTGATAATCCTACGGTAACGCAAGCTGGACTTGCAGTGCAACTGGGTGTAGCAGTTGGCAGTATTAATTGGTACATTAAGCGCATGGTGGCTAAGGGTTATGTAAAAGCTACCCGCATGCATCGTACCCGCTTGAAGTACCACCTGACACCAGAGGGTGTTGCAGTATTGGCACGACGTACAGCCGAGTATATGGAACAATCCCTTTTGGTTTACCGGAAGTTACGTATAGCAGCTATGGAAACGGCTGTTGATATTCAGAGTAAGGGAATTGAATGCGTTTTGTTGCAAGGAGATAGTGACGCAACAGATATTCTCAGACTGACTTTGTTGGAGCATGGAGTTGTATCGACTAGCGAATCTGCTGATTGGTTGGTCCGTTGTGTCGGTCATGATTATTACCTAGAGTCATGCAATGATGTTAGAGCAAATAATCGACTGCATGAATCCGGTTCAACAACATAATGACAATGATGAGTTTTGTCAGCATATATTGTATAAAATTGGATTATGTTGACTGATTATATTAATTGTTATCAACAAGCGTCGTATAGGCTAAATGTTCATAATTTGTGTTGTGAACAATATCAATTTGGCTGGTTAGATTGTTGATGTATGTGAGTTTGTGGGCAGTTACATCTTGTAATATCAAAAAATATAGATGTAACTACTAAGCATGCGGTTGTGATTTCTAGTATATATAGTCCCGCGCAAGAATTGATGCGTGTTGGAAGGGCGGAGCATTCCTGCGATATTTTTAGTTTACCAAACATTTTATTACATAAATTATATGAAAACTAATTTCTGGAAGGACAAGCGAGTTTGTGTAACTGGCGGTGCTGGATTCTTGGGCTCCGCTATAGCTAGCAAGCTGCGCGGACTAGGATGTGGTGAATTGATCATTCCTCGCAGTCGCGATTTTGATTTGCGTATTAATGAGTCAATTAAAAGATTGTACGTAGAGACCAGTCCACAAATAGTAATTCATTTAGCAGCTGTATCGCATTCAAATAGATCAAATAAAGATCCTTATTCTACTTTTGATCATAGTTTGAGAACTCTTGAAAATGCACTTGATTGTTCAAAAAATAAAGTCGAACAGTTTATTTATTTTTCCTCTAGTATGGTTTATGGAAACTTCAATGAAAAAAATGTAGATGAAGAAACTCTTTGCAACCCACTGGGAATATATGGAGCATTAAAATTTTCAGGTGAGAAACTTGTAATTGGGTATAATCAAGTTTTTGATTTACCTTATACAATCATTAGACCTTCAGCATTATATGGTGAAAGATGTATTAGCAGAAGAGTAGGACAAATATTTATTGAGAATGCTATCCAAAATAAACCAATCGTTACTGATGGCGATGGTAGTGATAAATTAGATTTTACATACATAGACGACTTTGTAGAAGGGATGGTAAAGATTGTAGAGAATGAGAATTCAGAAAATGAAACATTCAATTTGACATATGGTGAATCACAGTCTCTGGAAAAAATGATAGATATTCTTAGAGTAAAATTTCCAGATGTAAAAATAAATCATTACCCAAAAGACAAACTAATGCCTGACCGTGGGACTCTTTCTATTGCCAAAGCAAAAAGACTTCTGAATTATGATCCGAAATGGCCGTTAGAAGAAGGATTTGTTAAATACATCGAGTGGTACAAAGGTCTCTTTTTTAGTGATTCTGAGTCTAAAGAGAAGTTATGAGTTTTTTCAAAATTTAATGGTTAAAGATAATTTTTAAACATAAGAATCAAAAATATTTAGCATATTAAAATATTAGTGGATGTTAAGGATTTAAATATAGTTAATCCTAGTAGAATTTTGGGTGCCGCGGTTGTAGGTTTAGGAGTAGGAGAACTGCATGCAGAAAAATATTCAAGTTTATCAAATTGTAAGCTTTGTTTGGTTTATGATCTTAATAAAAACAAAGCAAAACGTGTGGCAGAAAGATTTGGATGCGGGTATGCGAAAGAATTTGAACAGATCTTAAACGATCCTCAAATTGATATAATCTCGATTGCCTCTTTTGATGATGCTCACTGTGAACAGATTATAAATAGTTTATCAGCTGGCAAACATACATTTGTAGAAAAACCTATGTGCAATACCTTTACTGAACTGGAAGCCATCAAGTCTGCTTGGAATAATTGCAAGCATTCTCTGAAAATTAGTTCAAATCTCATACTCCGCACTGCCATTATTTATAAATGGATTAAGAAAGTAATTAGTTCAGGAGAATTGGGGGAAATATATGCATTTGACGGTGATTATCTCTCAGGCCGATTATGGAAGATAACTCATGGATGGAGAGGAAAGATAAAGGATTATTCGGTCATGAAGGGGGGAGGAGTGCATTTGATTGATTTGATGGTATGGCTTACTGGTCAGCAACCCACATCAGTTATAACCTTTGGCAACCGGATATGTACACGAAACTCTGAATTTTCCGGAAATGATTTTATGACATCGACATTCAAATTTGATTCAGGACTAATTGGCAGAATTACTGCCAACTTAGGCTGTGTTCACCGTCACCAGCATGTTGTAAGGATCTTCGGCACAAAAGCTACTTTCATCTGTGACGATGCTGGTCCTAGAATTCACAGAACAAGTAATCCTGAAGAAAGTTTTGAATCTATTCACCTCGACACTCTTCCGGTACATAAAGGGGATTTAATTCCAAATTTTGTCAAATCAATTATTGAAAATATTGATCTCACCTCAGAGACACAGGCGATATTTGACCTAATGAGCATGTGTACAGCATGTGATGAAGCGTTGGCAATAAACAGGGAAGTGGAAATTTTGTATTTATGAATTGATTAGCGACAAATTCCAGTTTTGCCCTTGTAACGAGACAGATATCAATTAGATCAAATGTTGCCTATTTTAAGAATACATTTAAGTTCAGTCTGTCAATGTCGAAGAGAGCGAGCAATATAAAGGCAAGGCAAAGCACTGGCTTGCGAACATCATAATTCTCATTGAAAAAACTAAGAGCGGTTTTCTTTGACCTTGACGACACTTTATACAATGATGTCGATTTTCGGGTCAGCGGGTTCGAAGCTGTGGCTAGGTACGTCGAAAATCGTTATAGTATCAGTGCCAAACTGTTACTCGATGTGCTGATGTGGCTTGTTAAAGAAAAAGGTTTCTTGCGCTCCGGTCTTTTCGATGAAGCCATTTGTGTCATAGGAGGTGATCGCAGCATAAATGTAATGGAACTTGTGGAAGAGTACAGGAATCATATGCCTTCCATAAATCTATATGAGGACGCTAGGGAAATGCTTGAGACTTTGCAAGAACACTATATGTTGGGACTGATCACTGGAGGATCTGCACTCGTACAACGTAACAAGATAATGGCTCTAGGACTCGAACAGTTCTTCAGCAAATATATTATTTTCACTGAAAAATTGGGGATAGATGCTCAGAAACCAAGTCCGATTCCATTTCGAAGAATGCTAAATATGGCGGATGTTCTCCCAGAGGAAGCTTGTTATATAGGAGACAATCCGTTTATAGACTTCATTGGAGCAAAGCACTCCGGACTTAAGACAATCCGACTTCTTAGGGGACGTTACGCTGACATTGAGACAGTTTCTGAACACTGCGTAGACATAAACATCAAGACTTTGAGAGATCTTCCGGACTTGCTGATAAAATGACGTAAAATGATATTAACATTCTGATTTCCTCGATCGTCAGGCGAGGTCACCTTCAGGCTTGCATCAAGAATGCAATGAGTGAAACTGGGACTGCTGGGAAAGTCATCACAACGGACGCTTCTTGGTCAGCACCCGGCCTCAAGTTCTCAGACAAAGGATTTGTGGTTCCCAAATCGCTTGAGTCTTACTACATCGACCGGTTGTTGGATATTATCAAAGCCGAGAAGATTGGATTCCTGATCCCATCCGGCGATATTGATTTGACAGTCCTCTCACAAGCATTTGAGACACTCACGGCTCAAGGGGTAACCCTCCTCATGCCTTCGCCTGAAATGGTGTGCAAATGCGCCGACAAAGCTAAAACTTGGAAGATTTTCAACGGATTGGGACTTGCCGCTCCCCGTATCTTTCCCGATGCGGATGCCGTTAGCTCAAGTGACTTTCCCGTGGTGGTTAAGAGCCGAGGTTGCAAAGTAGCAACTACTAAGGGCTTCACCAAGATTGCTACCATTGACGACCTTGCCTACAGTCTGGGTCATGTAACGGATCCGATTGTTCAGGAGTTTGTAGAAGGGCATGAATTTACCGTTGATACCTTGACGGACCTCAATGGAAAAGTCATATCCGTCGTTCCGAGGAGGCGCGTCTCGTTGCGTGAGTACGTATCAGATAAGGGCGAGACGGTACGTGATTCCTCCATCGTTGAAGAGGTGCTATTGATTCTTGACAAACTGAAGCCCAAGGGATTCTGCAACCTCCAATGCATCAAGCAAGACGGTGTAAATTATTGGATCGAAGTCAATCCCAGAATATCCGGTGGGATCCCACTTTTTCTAGCCTCCTGTCCGAAGTTACCGTTTCTGCTTCTGGAGATACTGGAAGGAAACGCGGTCGACTCCATAATCGGTGAGTATGAGGTTGGATGTTTCATGGCTAAATATGATGAAGTTCTCATCTTTGATAAGGACAATCAGTCGATTCCGATTCATCAATTCGAACATCATAACTGGAATATGCAATGATACTGGAGGGACATGACATACCAAATGAATTTTCCATTATCCAGCAATGTCTTTACGTAAATGCCTTTGTGCCGGAGAAATACTGGGTTCAGTATCCGGCGCACATCAGCTATTTCAACAGAGACGGACTGATTTCCATTTACGATGAGGCAGAATGGGAAATGAGGGACATGATTTCCTCCTATCCGTTTGATTTGAACCTGTTTAACGAGAATACCAACTACGTTCGCGACAGGTCATTGGGCAAGTCTTGCCACCGGGCACGGGTCAAAATTGACAATCTGCTGTTCAGTGCTTCGACCGAGAATGCAATAGAATTGAGTAGGATTCGCGCCAAGCTTGGTATTGGACAAGACCTTACCGGCTTCTTCCAGGCAAAGTGATATAAGATGGCAGAATCAACCACACAATGATCATCGGCAATAGTGATCTTGATTGTGATGTTCTGGTTGTCGCTGAGATAGGCAATAACCACGAGGGGAGCTACACGCTGGCGGAGGAGATGATCGGTAAAGCTGCTGAGGCTGGAGTGGGTGCAGTCAAGTTCCAGACGATCGTTCCGGAGAGGCTGGTGTCACCTACTGAGAGTGCGAGGATTCAACAGCTCAAGCAGTTCCAGTTAAGCTACGAGGATTTCGAATCGCTGCACGGGGCTGCAGAAAAGGCCGGTGTCATCTTTC
>DDZT01000099.1 GCA_002346435.1 Anaerolineales bacterium UBA3001 | reverse complement strand
TACTGCATTCGTTAGAAAAAAATGTACGTATACGTTTACGGGTTCAACTTTCTGGGAAGTCGCCTGAGGTGGCAAGTGTCACAGCGTGTTGGAAGTCTGCCGAATGGCCAGAGAGAGAGGCATTTGACATGATGGGCATTAATTTTGTAGGTCATCCTGACCTACGCCGCATTCTTATGCCGGCAGATTGGGATGGGCATCCTTTGCGTAAAGATTATCCACTTGGTTATGAGGAAGTGCAATTTTCATTCAACTGGGAAGAGATTGACAGCAAGAAAGATTATGCCAAGGAATGATATGAGTCAGGTTCGAAAATTAGAAACGACTTTGGATGAACTTAAAACACTGTTTAGTGATAAGGCTCAAACAGGCGAGACGATGGTACTCAATCTTGGACCGCAGCATCCTAGCACTCATGGTGTGTTGCGTCTAATTTTAGAGTTGGATGGTGAAGAGGTAGTACGCTGTGTGCCTGACGTGGGATTTCTCCACACTGGCATAGAGAAGAACATGGAGGCAAAAACATATCTCAAAGCTCTTGTTATGACAGATCGTATGGATTATCTAAACAATTTAGGTAATAATCTTACATATTGTTTAGCAATTGAGAAACTTTGTAATATTGAAGTGCCTAAACGAGCTCAAGTAATCAGAGTAATTTGTGCAGAGTTACAACGTATTGCATCTCATTTGGTATGGTTGGGTACTTCCGCTATGGATCTTAATGCCAGTAGTGTTCTTATATACTGCTTCCGTGATCGAGAAAACTTATTAGATATTTTCGAGATGATTGGCGGCCAGCGTATGATGACTTCATATATTCGTCCTGGTGGGGTGTGGAGGGATGTTCCGGATGAATTTGTTCCTGCTGTAAATCGATTTCTCGACTATTTGCCGGAAAAACTGGCAGACTATGAGCGAATGTTGACACGCAATCCTTTGTTCATGCGACGCACAATTGATATCGGTATTATTGATCCGTCTGATGCTGTGGAACGAGGTATGACAGGTTCTTCATTGCGTGGTTCTGGTATTAACTATGATGTTCGTAGAGCTATGCCATATAGTGGGTACGACGAATATGATTTTGATGTTCCTCTAGAAGATGGTTGTGATGTATATGCTCGTTATCGAGTGCGTATGCGTGAATTTCACGAGTCTATGAGGATAATAAAGCAAGCTTTAGATAAATTAGAGCCCGGTCCAGTTATTACGGATGATCGTAAATATAGTCCACCCCCGCGTTCAGAGCTAGGTAATAGTATGGAGGCTGTGATTCACCATTTTAAATACTGGACGGAAGGTTTTTCGGCTCCGAAAGGTGAGGTGTATGTAGCGACTGAGTCACCGAGAGGAGAACTAGGTTGTTGCTTAGTTGGTGATGGTAGTCCGAAGCCTGGTAGAGTTCACTTTCGTACTCCATCATTTCATAATCTACAATCTTTATCGTTTATGTCTGAAGGGTATCTAGTGGCCGACCTTGTGGCAATGATTGGTTCGATAGATATCGTTCTAGGAGATGTAGACCGGTGAGTTCTAATACAGCAAATCAGACACTACGTACTAGATATTCTGCTGAAGTAAAAGATATACTGAAGCGTTATCCAGATGATCAAAAGCGGTCAGCAGTGATGCCTCTTCTTTTTCTTTCGCAGAAGGAAGGTTTGCAGGCAACTGTGTCTGTGATGAGTGAAATTGCCCAAATCTTAGATATTTCAATTACTCAGGTGGCTTCCATTGTTGGATTTTACACACTTTATTATTCACACTCTGGAGGGAAAAATCGAATACAAATCTGCACTGATCTTCCATGTGCTTTGCGGGGTGCAGATGATTTTGCTGACAAAGTGTGTGAAAAATTAGGTGTGAAGTTAGGTGAAACAACAGAGGATGGTGAGTTTACTGTTGAGTCGGTTATGTGTTTGGCGGCTTGTGACAAAGCACCAATGTTCCAAGTACAAAATGGCGATGGTATCACTTACCACGAGCGTCAGACTATTTCCGATGTACAGGCAGTAATTGAACAATTAGGAAATGCTGAGATTGATAAAAGTCCAGAAGGTGCTGAATGACTGAGTATCTATTGTTACGTCATCGCAATCGTGGTGAAGAAAACATTGCAGATTTAGATACCTATCTGAGTTTGGGTGGATTTGAAGCGTATGAGAGAGTTGTAACTACGATGACTCCACAGGAAGTTATCGACATTGTAAAAGCTTCTGGTCTACGCGGTAGGGGTGGAGCAGGTTTTCCTACTGGAGTAAAGTGGTCTTTTCTCTCAGACCGATTCCCACGATATGTTGTTGCTAATTCAGACGAGTCAGAACCTGGCACATTTAAGGATAGAGAGATAATGGAGCAAAATCCGTTCCAGTTTTTAGAAGGACTAATGATTTGTGCTTATGCTGCTCAAGCGGAAGTAGCATATAACTACTGTCGGGGGGAGTTTTGGGAGCTTACTCAGGTTCTAGAATCTAAAGTTCGGCAGTTAAATGATAGAGGTTTACTAGGTAGACGGATTTTTGATACTGATTATTCATTGCAGATAAACCATCATCTTGGTGCTGGAGCTTATATTTGTGGTGAGGAATCTGCTTTGCTTGAGTCAATTGAAGGTAAATTAGGACAACCACGTCTTAAACCACCTTTTCCAGCTGATCGTGGTTTGTATCAATTACCTACTGTGGTAAATAATACTGAGACATTGACAAATGTCCCTCTTATAATTTCTCGTGGGCCTGAATGGTATAAATCGATTGGCACTGAAAAAAGCTGCGGACCAAAGATAATGTGTCTTTCGGGACACGCTAAACACCCAGGCAATTATGAGACTCCATTGGGTATTACATTCCGAGAACTGATTTTTGACTTAGCTGGTGGTATACGAGATGACAAAGCTCTAAAAGCTATTATGCCATCTGGAGCATCTGCTCCATTTTTACCTGCAAGTGATGAAGTACTTGATACTCCATTGACGTATGAAGATATACCCAAGATTGGTTCCCAACTCGGTTCTGCTTCCATCATTTTGCTTGATGAAACTGTAGATATAAGTTGGGCGGCACTGAAGACTATGAAATTTTTTGAGCATGAATCGTGTGGTAAATGCACGCCTTGTCGCGAGGGTACTTATTGGATGTATCATTTGCTTGGCCGCATTAATAGTGATAAGGCTGAGCAAGCTGACGTAGATTTATTAGGAGAAGTAGCACAACAGGTTGTTGGAAAGTGTCTTTGTCCATTAGGTGATTTTGCCACTAGTGCAGTTTTCTCTGGCATCGAATTGTTTCAGCAAGATTTTAATTTACATATAGCTACTGCAGTTAATGGCAAAGATGATTCCAATACAAAATAAGTGACGCTTATGACTGAATCAATCCTGGTAAACATTGATGATAAAGAAGTTGCTGTACCTAAAGGTACATTAGTTGTTGACGCAGCTAAAAGAGTTGATAATGACATCCCAGTTTTTTGTTATCATCCTAAATTGGATCCGGTAGGTATGTGCAGGATGTGTCTGGTAGAGGTTGGAACGCCTCTTCGTGACAAGGAAACTGGAGAGATGATGTTCGAGGAAAATGGGCAACCAACAATTAATTGGATGCCCAATCTTCAAACTGCTTGTACTATGGTTGTGTCAGACGGAATGTGTATTCGTACAACTACTTCGCAAGTAACACGTGCTCGTAAAGATGTGGTTGAATTTCTACTGACTTCCCATCCGCTTGATTGTCCAGTTTGTGACAAGGGTGGTGAGTGTCCACTACAGAACCTTACTATGAGTCATGGCTCTAGTGAGTCTCGTTTTCTTCTTGAAGAGAAGATGAATATTGAAAAACATGTTCCTTTGGGCGATCTCATTTTTCTTGATCGTGAACGGTGTATACAATGTGCTAGATGCACACGTTTTCAGGATGAGCTAGTAGGCGATTCTGTTATTGGTTTTGATGAGCGTGGAAGATCATTGCAAATTATCACGCATTCAGACCCAGGATTTGATAGTTATTTCTCAGGCAATACAACAGATATATGTCCTGTAGGTGCATTGACAACAACTGATTTTCGTTTTGGTGCACGACCATGGGAGTTGGCTCATACTCCCTCTGTATGTCCACATTGTCCTGTAGGATGTAACTTACACATTAATACACGTCGTAGTGGTCAAGATGGCAATTGGTCAATTAAGCGTGTTATGCCAAGGCAGAATGAACAAGTAAATGAAATATGGATTTGTGACAAAGGTCGGTTTGGCCATCATTTTGTTAACAATTCGGATCGTCTGACTGCTCCTATGGTGCGTAGGCA
This sequence comes from Anaerolineales bacterium UBA3001, assembly GCA_002346435.1. Classification (GTDB taxonomy): domain Bacteria; phylum Chloroflexota; class Anaerolineae; order Anaerolineales; family UBA11657; genus UBA11657. The sequence continues at coordinate 3,874 of DDZT01000099.1, read as the reverse complement.
CGGAGAATTGGTGGAGACTTCCTGGGATGTTGCATTGGGTCTAGTATCTGAAAAGTTACAGTCATCTAATGGGTCTATAGCTGGAATTGCAGGCGAACGACTTTCTAATGAAGACCTCTTTGCTTTCCGCAATTTAATTCAAGTGAATGAGGGTAGTGTGTCGCAGTGGCCCGGACTTTTGGGTGGTGGTGATTTGGTACAGAAGGTAGGAGTAGGTGTGGACACTGATTTAGCAAAATTAGGATCAGATACTGCCATATTGGTGATAGCAAGTGACTTGTCTGAAGAGGCCCCTTTGTGGTGGTTTAAGGTACGACAAGCGGCAACTAAGCTGGGCGCATCGTTAGATAAGAGTAGAGCTGCCCTCATAGTGGCGAATGCGCGCGAGACCAAGCTTGATAAAATTGCAAAATATTGCGTGCGATACAACTACGGTGATGAGGTGCGGACTATATTAGCTCTCAGTCATGCTGTTTCTGATGGTAACACTGGAATAATGGGAAGCATAGCTGCAAACGATAATGACGATGTGATTGCTGCCGCTAAAGCTATATCAGCAGCCAAAAATCTAATTATCATATATGGTGGTGAAGGTCAGAGTTATGCTGCATCCAATGCATTAGCACAAGCTTGCTCCAATCTTTTGATAGCTAAGGGCAATGTTGGCAAGAAAGATAATGGCTTGATACCGGTTTGGACACATTGCAATACGCAGGGTGCATGGGATATGGGAGTGAAACCAGCTGGTGTGAGTGCAACCGAGTTTGTTGCAGACGCAGATGTGATTTTACTTGCAGGTGCAGATCCGGTTGGTGATGGAGAGCCTTTGCCAGAAAATTCATTCGTAGTAGTTAGCGAACTTTTCAAAACCAAGACCGCTATTAGTGCTGATGTAGTACTACCAGCCCAAGCGTTTGTTGAAAGGGAAGGTAGTTACACAACTGGTGATCGGCGAGTACAACGGTTCTATCCAGCGCTTCCTTGTTCTGAGAATGTGCTACCGGATTGGGAAATATTCCAAAGAATTGCTAATGAAATGGGTGTTGGAGATGTGTCAGCTGGTCCTGCTGCTGTTATGCGTCAGATCTCTTTGCAAGTACCACAGTATCGAGACATAAGTTATGAAAACCTAGCAGCTGTGGAAGAGCAATGGCCAGACATTGGCGGAGAAGACAGTTATTATGGTGGTACCGGATTTCAGAATACAGGCGGACTTGGCGTACAAACTCTTTCCTTGATTGAGAGTGGTTTTTCTGTCAGTCCGGGAGATGTCGATCCAATTGGCTTAGCGACTGGAGAATTGTTAGGTGTTCCAGTGACAGTTTTGTATGATCGTGGCAGTACATTTGTAAAATCTGAAATTATGAATTCTAGGATATCAGATCCTTACATTGAAATAAATGTTGGCGATGCTTTGACACATAATGTTACTGATGGGGACATGGTATCACTCATTTTAAATGGCAAAGAACGGGAATTAATAGCACGTGTTAGCAATGATGTTCCGCAGGGAGCAGTGCTAATTCCTCGTAGTATGGATGGACCAATGTTGCGAGGTGTTGTACCGGTAAATATAAATACAATTGATCATGGTTCAAAAGAATGATAGGCATTGTAATTGAAGCTCTTATCAAAAGTGCACTCATTGCATTTGTATTGCTAACTGCATTTGCTTATCTTACCTTTGCGGAACGAAAGATTGCGGCTTTAATGCAGGTTCGGAAGGGGCCTAATAGAGTAGGACCTTGGGGATTGCTGCAGCCAGCAGCGGATGGCATCAAGCTTATATTTAAGGAAGAGGTGATGCCTGCTGGAGCAGATAAAGTGCTATTCTTTTTGGCTCCTATACTGACGATGATACCAGCTATAGTGATTGTGGCAGTTATACCATTAGGTCCGGATGTAGAGCTGTTTGGAAGAACTATACGGCTGGGTATTACTGATTTGAATGTAGGACTTCTATATATTTTGGCTATAGCTTCAGTGGCAGTGTATGGCATTGTGTTAGCGGGCTGGTCATCGGCCAATAAATATGCATTGCTTGGTGGTCTACGCGCGTCTGCTCAAATGATAAGCTATGAGATAGCATTAGGTCTTTCTATTATTGGACCTATCATGTTAGCTGGGACATTGAGTCTTCAGGGTATTGTTCAAGCTCAACAATCGAGTACATGGTATGTGCTTTGGCAGCCATTGGGAGCGATGATTTTCCTGATTGCCGGTTTGGCAGAGTTGAATAGAGCTCCTTTCGATATGCCTGAAGCAGAACAAGAATTGACTGCAGGGTATTTCACGGAGTACTCTGGGATGAAATTTTCCCTATTTTTTATGGGTGAGTACATTAAGATGGTTGCAGTTAGTGCAATTGCTACCACACTTTTTTTTGGAGGTTATTTAGGTCCATTTGTGGACAAACTGCCATGGCTTGGTATCTTGTATTTCGCAATAAAAACAGTTGGTTTCTTGTTTTTAATGATATGGATACGATTAACATTACCTAGGTTGCGTTATGATCAACTTATGGCTTTTGGTTGGAAAGTGTTGCTCCCACTAGCGCTTTTCAATGTTGTCATTACTGCAGTGGTGATAGTTTTTGTTGGTTAGGAGGTTATTGATATGGTAACCGAAATTATGAAAGGTCTGGCTACAACTTTAAAGCATGCTTTTCAACCTAGGATCACAATTGAATATCCAGAGGAAACTCGGACTGTCAGACCACGTTTTAAGGGGCGCCATGTACTTAAGCGTTATGAAAATGGTTTAGAAAAATGCATTGGTTGTTCGCTGTGTGCAGCTGCTTGTCCAGCAGATGCAATATTTGTTGAAGCATCAGAGAATACCGATGCAGTACGGTATTCCCCAGGTGAGCGTTATGCTTCTGTATATGAGATTAACATGCTTAGGTGTATTTTTTGCGGTTACTGTGAAGATGCTTGTCCGACCGAGGCCATAGTGCTAGAGCATGATTATGAATTGTCTTATTACGATCGTGAAAGCGCAATCTATGTAAAAGATAGACTTCTTGTACCTTCAGTAGAAGGATCAGATATTACACCAATGGAAGTGGAGAAAGGTGAATTTGATCGTGCTATTCCAGATATGGAGGATCCATCTTAAATAAATGTTACCAAATATACCTGAGTTAGTGATTTTCTTGGTGTTGGCTGTCATTGCTGTTGCAGCAGCATTGGGGATGCTGGCCAGTTCTAACGCAATTTACTCGGCACTTTTTCTTGTGGTCAATTTTGGTGTAGTTGCAACATTTTATTTGTTGTTGGGCGCGCCATTTATTGCTATGGCTCAAGTGACTGTTTATGCTGGAGCAATCATGGTGTTGTTCTTGTTTGTGATTATGCTATTGGGTGCGGAACAAATGAAACCAACCAGCCACAATTTATTGTGGCAGAAGCCACTTAGTATAGTACTAATCATATTATTGTTGTCGATTTCGTTCTATGTGGTGTTAGGACAAGGAGTTAGTACTGGGTCGGATTTAATGCAAAATACATCTGGTTATGGGAGTCCTTCTGCTATTGGAACCTTATTGTTTCAAAAATACCTATTTCCATTTGAAGCTACTTCAATTCTGCTTTTAGCTGCGATGGTGGGCGCGGTTGTTTTGACTGGTGTACGTAAGCAACGTAGGCGGATTCGAAAATCAAGGCGCTTATGATACCAACTTCTTATTACCTTGCTCTTTCTGCAATATTGTTTGCTATAGGTATTGCTGGTGTGCTATTACGTCGCAATGCGATAATTCTTTTTATGGCAATAGAACTGATGCTCAACTCAGCCAATCTGGTTTTTGTAGCTTATTCGCGTCAGTTTGGAGCACTAGATGGGCAGATATTGGTATTTTTTGTGATGACTGTCG
>DDZT01000123.1:6128-6591 GCA_002346435.1 Anaerolineales bacterium UBA3001 | reverse complement strand
TGTTTTCCTGGACCCATAGTGTTCACTGCTATATTGTGTTTTTCAGATTCCATCGCAAGTGCTTTGGTAAAGCCTTCTATGGCATGTTTAGATGCACAATAAGCTACTTCGTTGACAAATCCTAACAAACTGGCTCTACTGGCTATTGATATACAGTGACCACCACCATCACGTTTAAGTTGGTCCCAGGAGGCTTTAATAGTGTTGTAAACACCGGTAAGATTTGATCCTAATATTTCCTCCCATGTTTCAGGGGTAGTGCTCTCAAATGATATTAGGGGCATAGTGGCTGCATTACAAATTACTGCATCTATTCTTCCCCATTTATCTATTGTTTGATCGACAGCGTTTCTGATAGCTTTGATATCTCTTACGTCAGCTACGACTGACAGAGATTTTTGTCCATGCTTATTGATATCATAAGTGGTTTTTAGCATCTCATCTTCATTAATATCAACTATGG
>DDZT01000123.1:0-5827 GCA_002346435.1 Anaerolineales bacterium UBA3001 | reverse complement strand
CATCTTCATTAATATCAACTATGGTTACATGTGACCCTGCATATGCTAGTCCGCAGGCAATCCCAGCTCCTAGACCGCGTCCTGCTCCAGTAACTAATGTAACTTTGCCTTCTAATCTCATGTCGTTATAACCTGTGGGTAATTATATACCCGCATGACTATTTGCAAGAAAGTGAATAAACATTAGCCAATAGGCCTATGTGAATGGAATTTTCAATCTGGAAATATATCCTTTTGATGTAGCTACGCCTGTGTTTTGTAAAGGGTTAGGTTTTTCATAAAAAGGTGCTTTTTTCTTGAAGAAAAGCTTGTATGCCTGACGGAGTATACGGAATTCAGTAAGCAATACTGAGATTGCTATGCGTGGATAGGTCTTTAAAAGTTGGCTAGTATTCATAGGTATAAGGTTACTAACGAATTTGGTTAACATGATTAGTTGTTCTTCCTGATAGAGGCGTATCGATATGTCTACAAAAGTTTCTGATAGATCGAATTCGAATTCGTAATGACCACTTCTATCCAAGAAGGGCGATACATGGAATTCTTTGTTGGTTTTGTGTGATTTGTTATTGGCAATCAACGTTTCCTTGTTCAAGCAGTAAAGGTGAGATTCTCCAAATGTGTTATGTACTTCTACTACCGCACCTTTTAATCTTGCCTTATTGTCGCAAATGAAGTAGAACGCTGCTGGATTAAAGGAGTATCCTAGAACTGATGGGGTAGTCAACAAGAGTACCGTATCCTCAGTTGATATACGAGATGATGTACTACTGACTTTAGATGCAAGTTTGTCGTAAATATGTTGATCAGAATGATCTATATAATCTGTATCGCGTATTGATATTATTCCATTTCGGTTATATTGTAGTGGCCATGGAAGTTGGCGCTCTCTTAGTATTTTCTCCAAATCTACTATCAACATAGTGTGTTTGTACTGAAAGGAATTTGTCAGTTTACCTTTTCTAGTATGAGTGAGAGTGCCAATAGCAATAGATGGATGTTTCATAATTAATTTATGGTTTGTAATAAGATGTCCGCGACTAATTTACCCGACCTGAAACCATCTTCATGAAAACCATATCCTAGATATGCTCCACAAAACAATATATTGCCATTTTTATTGAGATTATAGAAATCGTCTTTGTTGGCATTCGAGGATTTTACCAATACTGGATGACTGTAGGTGGTCTCATATAAAATGCAATCATCCTTTGGTAGAGTGGGTGGATTGAGGGTTATAAAGAATTGAGTTTTAGTATTTAGTTTTTGTAATCTATTAGAAAAATAACTCACATATGTCTTAGTAAGATCATCGGTACCTAAGTAAGATATTGCATTCCAGCATGCCCATACTTCACGTTCATTAGGCATAAGGTTGGCATCTGTGTGTAGAAATACATTGTTGTGAGTATATCTATGCGATTCGAGTATAGATGATTTGGCGGTAGGTAGTGAAGTAACGATTTGCAAAGTTGTATCAGCGTGAGTAGCCATAATTACTTTGTCAAAATCATAAGTGGCATGATTTGAGCAACTTACGGTCACTTTTTGATCAGTCTCTTGTACATTTGAAATTTCTTGATCGGTGACGACATCACCCTTAAATTGACCCTTGAAGTTGTTGATGTATTCTTTGCTACCGCCCGTGATTGTATACCAATGAGGCCTGTCAAACAGACCTAGTAAGCCATGGTTGTTGAAAAAGTTTATATAAGCATTTGCTGGTATATCACCTGAGTCCATGTTGTCGCATGACCATATTGCTGAAGCTATTGGGACAAAATAGTGTTCTATAGTGTCTGGAGGACAACCAATCTTTAATAAATGCTCACGAATTGAAATATTGTTCAAGGAAGAGTCGTCCACGGTTTTCTTGAGTGCTTTAGAGTATCTGTAGATATTAAATAGTGTTTTGATATCGTTTAGGCGGCTAGGAGTTTTTAATATTTGAATTACTGATTCGGGTGTACCAGCATATGATATGTTTTTATGGTTGTTAGTGTAAGAAAATGACATATCAGTCGATTTTACTCTTACCTTAAGTTCAGAAAGAAAGTCTGAAAACAGTGGATAATTCTTGTCATTAAATACTATAAAACCAGTGTCAATATCACATTCTTCTCCAAGTTTATCTTTAACACGCACTGTATTTGCGTGACCTCCAATTTGGCTTTTCTGTTCAAATAGAGTTACTCTATGATTGTGTTGTAGATGATGTGCAGCAGCGATGCCTGAAATACCAGCACCTATTATTGCAATATCCAGTTTGCGCACCATTTTACTTTTGAAAAAGGTAGTGCATGGTATGCCAGTCTTGACCTTTATTAAATCTAAACATTTCTGAACAAATAAGCAAGAACATACGATATCGATTTATATATATTTGGGATTGTGTCTTCGGCCACGATGTTTGTAGAGAAGATAACAGCTGATTGTTATTACAATCAAGTTTGTGTAACCAGTTTTCCAGTGTTTTGTGGTAATGTGTGCCGGAAATAACCCATTGTCTTTCTGTTTCCAAAGAATCACATATGTCGCTGAAAAAACCTGCGTATGGCATCATCCCTCCGGTAAAGAAATGGCGTGCCATCCATGATGATCTTGGATTATCGAAAAACTGCGGGTATTTATTGTGAGAGAACACCTGTATGAATAACTTTCCATCTGGCTGAAGCCATCTTCTAATTTTGTTGAGGAGCGCTCTTGGATTTCGCAAATGTTCAAACATTTCGATGGAAAATATTGTGTCAAAATGACCATTAGTAGAGAAATCATTGATATCTGACTGAATGACAGTAATATTAGTTAGTTTCATATCTCTAATTTTATTGTTTATATATCTTTTTTGTGTATGGGAGTTTGTCACTGTAGTTACGTTAGTGTTTTTGTATTTTTCGGCTATATGGAGTGACAATGCTCCCCATCCAGCACCTAGTTCTAACACTTCATGGCCATCATACATCCGAGCTCTGTCTATGTAGCAATCTAGGGTTGTTTTATCTGAATCTTCGAGGCTCATTTGTTTTTGCCATATGGAGCCACTGTACTTCATATTTTTGCTTAGAACATGAGTAAAGAAGTCAAGAGGAACTTCATAATGCTGTCGGTTAGCGTCTTTGGTGTTTATTGCTATTGGACCGCTAGAGCATTCTTGGCAAAATGTTTGTTGAATATCTAGTATCTGCTGCTGGTTTAGTCTAGCAACCATTTGGCTATATTTTCGGAGCCGATATGATACCAGCGCTCTAAGTGTCCGTTCCGAAAGTATGCCATAGTCAATTGGGAGATCGTACCACAAGGCTCTAATCCTTCCTGAATGAAAGTTGATGGTCGTCTATAGCATCTGATAAAAATGCGCCTTCGCAATAGCAAAAATAGTAAAGGAATCGTCTGATATCAGTTGCTTCAAAGCCGAGCTCTAATATTGTGTCATAGTTCTGCATAAAGTTTTTTCTCCAATGACTAAGTGTTTTTGCATAATGTAAACCTATTGAGCTTTCGTTATATATGGTAAAACCTGCAGCATGTGCCGCGTGTTTGATTGTCTCGAGAGATAAAAGTAGGCCTCCTGGGAATATGTACTTTTGTATGAAGTCACAGTTATTTTTGTATGCGTCGTATCTGGAGTGTGGTATTGTAATGACTTGTATTTGTAATGTCCCACCGTTTTTCAGTAGGGAAGCGCATTTCTGAAAAAATTCTTGCGTGCCTTTATGTCCTACGGCCTCAAGCATTTCTACAGAGAAAATATGATCAAATTGGCCTTTGATGAAACGGTAATCGGTGATTTGTAGATCAACATTACCCTTCAAATCATTTTTTTTCAATAGGTTATGAAAGTATTCATATTGGCGTTGTGAAAGTGTTACAGCTGTAACATTTGCTCCATGGTTTGAGGCAATTGTTGTAGAAAGGCTTCCCCATCCGCATCCAATATCCAATATGGAATCAGAGGAGGATAATTTAGATCTTTCGATGAGAGTATTTATTTTTTGGTACTGAGCGTCCTCTAAACTGCTTGTTGAGGTTTCAAATATCCCACATGAATATGTCATACTAGGGTCGAGGAATGTTTTAAAGAAATCGTTGCTCATATCGTAGTGTTGACTTATGTTTCTTTTTGCCCATTTGATTGAGTTTGTAGATTTGAATCTTTGAACGAGACGCGCATACATTTTCTTTGGGGCAATGTTACCAATTGATGGAAGGTTGTTATCTGCAGTTTTACTGGCAAGGTACTTGAATAGAGATGTAAGATCATTATGGTCCCATTTGCCCTTTATATAAGATTCGGCTAAACCTAAGTCATATCCGGTGAGCATGTCCCAAAAGAATGACCATTTATTGACAACCAAGGTGTGTGCAGCATTTGAGGTGTTTGTCCTGGAGAGAATACTTTGACCATCGGGTGTTATTATGTCTATGCTTTCTTCAAGCAATTTCTTGCCAAGAATGTTTGACAATGCCATCCCAAAAAGTTTGCGAATAAGTTTCATATGATATTTATGATCTCTAAATGGGTTTCTGTTTGAATAGTTACTTGTTTCAATAGTCCTATAGGGTTTTGGATAAGATAAGTGGTATTCTCTATGTTTTACATTTGGTATAGAACTACCCGAAATTACTGCTTATGATTATACTTGTAGAAGGCTGATTTGTGCTAAATTGTTAAGGGTCTCTAAATCACATAATTTTGGTAAACTCGATTATCTTATAGTATGAGTAAATTTACTGTTTCTGAAGTGCTGGAAATAACCGCTAAGGCAAGAAGTTTGTATAGTGCCGATTTACGAAATTTGGATTTCAGTGATTCAAACTTGAGTTATGCTTCTCTAGCTTGGACCAATCTTTGTGGGTCTGATTTGAGTGGTACTGATTTGCGAGGTGCCGATTTGAGAGGGTCAGATATGAGCACAGCGGATATTAAAGGAGCTATATTGTATGAGTCGAAGTACAACAATGCCACCAAGTGGCCTGGTGGATTTGATCCTGAGGCGGCTGGGTCCGTGCTAGTAGAATACTGATTGGTCACTAAGTAATAATTCAAAGTGCAATTTGAGTACTATATCTCGATAATTTAGTTCGGTGTTGTATTTTTAGGCTAAGCCCATTTTATTATGGTCATAAAACCTTCCAAAACCACGAAAGACAATTGTTTTTTTAACAATTATTAAGATGAGTAATAACGATGTAAAATCAATATTAGGGTTCGACTTGATGTCACTGCATTCGTTTTCAGATATCTCGAGTCTAGTTGAGCATGCTTTGGGATCTGAGTTATTGAGTTTTATAAATGACATCAGCATCAAGACTGATGAGAATGATGCTGATCTATACATAGTTGGGGGTTTTGTGCGCGATTTGTTGTTAGGGAGACCGAGTGTGGACTTCGATTTAGTTATTGATGGAGATGCTATAAGATTATCTAATGAACTCGTCTCAGAATTTGGTGGTGAAGTGACTATACACCGACGGTTTGGAACAGCAAAATGGTATTTGTCAGAAGAATTAGTGTCGGCTACAGGTTTGAATTCGTTGGATTTGGTTTCTTCCCGTAGTGAGTCCTATGACAAACCAGCACAACTTCCAGATGTGAAGCCTGATAGTATCAAGTGGGATTTGCAACGCAGAGACTTTACCGTTAATACGTTGGCTGTCAACCTATCTCCTGGCAAATTTGGGGAACTTGTTGATTGTTGGGGAGGTCTAGAGGATTTGAAGACAAACCTGTTGCAAGTACTTCATTCACGAAGTTTCATAGATGACCCGACTCGTATGCTGAGAGCGGTGCGACTAGAGCAGCGACTTGACTTCAATATAACTGATG
>DDZT01000039.1 GCA_002346435.1 Anaerolineales bacterium UBA3001 | reverse complement strand
AGTGCACGTGAAATAGGATATGTATCATCAATTACAGTCTTGATTGTAGGCATAATATATAAGCCATCATCACTTGGAGATACAGCAACGGACTTTACTCCATCTGTCACATATCCGAGACCTTCATAGCCTATAGCGTTCGGATTCTGGGATATTTCGGATGTTATACCCTCCGATGAGGGTAACAACAAAGTACCGGGAGAAAAGAAGGTTTCATCATTCTTATTACCCTTACGAACTACAGACTCCAGGAAATACACATGCGTACCTGAGTTAACTTCACGTGACAGACAAACAATTGGACGATTCTCGCCTCCTACATCTACCCAATTAGTAATTTTGCCACTAAAAATATCAGACAATTGTTGCAATGTAAGTCGCTCAATCGGATTCTGTGGATGTACTATCACCGCTATGCCATCGCGCGCTATAACATATTCCACTGGTGCATAACCGTTCTCTTTGGCATTAACAACTTCTTTTTCCTTTATCCTTCGAGATGCATTTGCTATGTCTACAGTACCATTTATCATTGCAGCTATGCCTGTTCCAGATCCTCCACCGGTTACAGATACACTAACATTTGGGTATGCCTCATGGTAAGCCTCAGCCCATGCTAACGCTAAATTGACAATGGTATCGGATCCCTTATTTGTCAAAGTAACACTATCCATCATATTAGCATTTTGCGACCTGTTGATTTTTGCACCGCATGCACTTAATAGTAGAGCTCCGATCACAAAGATAATGATGATGTATCGACTACGTGCCACTCGCATGTAGACACTATACTGTATTAACAAGAAGAGGAAAGTGATCTTGAATTAATAAGAGATAAAGTTTTTGTTAAATATAATTAATGTTCCTACATCAAACTAATCAAATGACTTTAGAGACATACCCTTTACATTAGATTTACATGTATCAATTTATGCGAATTTTGGTTTCCTAAATTAAGGAGGTGAGATTATTTGTCGGCTCGTAATAACGTAAAGCTAATGATTGCACCAGTCTCAGGAGCATTTTCAGCCCATATAACCCCGCCATGGGCCTGTACAATATGATTGGCAATCGCTAAACCTAGTCCAGTGCCAGCACCTTTCCGAGTACGATCCGCCCGGAAAAACCGTTCGAAAATACGCGGCAAATCATCTGGATGGATTCCAGGACCAGAATCCTGTATTTCAATTCTCACGCACTCATCCTCGGCAATTGCACTAACAATCACACTGCCATCCGAAGGAGTAAACTTTATAGCATTATGAAATATGTTACTTAATACTCTTTGTACTTGGTCTGCATCAGCCCATACTGGGACATCTGTACATTCGGTCATATGAAACTGTATGGATTTGAGGTCAGCTTGAGGTTGCAAACGTTCAATTGTTGGCATTATCAACGCAGCTGCATTAGCGGAGTCCAACTTGATAGCAAACCGCCCAGACTCTATCAGTGATATATCCAGTAACTCTTGGGCCATTTCCTTTAATGTATCAGTCTCGGTGGTCATTTTTTCAAGAGCAGATATAGTGTCCGCAGACTGTTCTCGGGTCACTAGCATATCCAAAAGTAAACGAATTGAAGTCAACGGTGTGCGCAATTCATGCGATATGTTTGCAAACATATCACGCCTAGCCTGTTCCAAATGATGTAAGTTAGAAACATCAGACAAAGCAAGCACAGCCCCATAATCGAATCTCAATGCTCGTACCTGGAAAACACTATCCTGAAACTCAGATTGCCATTCATATAATTCTTCGTCAGTTTCACCTGACACTACCCCACGACATTCCGACTCAAATTCCTCAGAGTGGGTATAGCTCACAATACTAACTCCTGAATCCGATATGTCACCGAAAATCTGCACAGCTATAGGATTTGCATATAACAGATTTAGTTCAGAATCAATCAAAAGTAAAGCTTCTTCCAGTACACTGCTAGCAGCCTGCCACCTTGCACTCTGTATTTTCTCTGCCTCGGATTTTGTCTCTAGATCATCAGTTAAGACCTTTATTTGACGTCGCATAGCATCTATACGTTGTTTCGATAGTACGTAATAGCGTACAAATAATAAAACAACGAATAAACAGATTGCTATAAGCACTAAACTATTCGTCATTCCTCAAACCGATATCCAACACCACGCACCGTTACTATTCGGACGGGCTTAGATGGATCAAGCTCTATTTTCTCTCTTAACCAGCGTATATGTACGTCAACAGTATGTGTATTACCAACATAGCTGTAACCCCACACTTTTTCCAACAACAAATCGCGTGATAAAACAGCCCCTTTATTCCTAATAAGTTCAGCCAGTAAGTTGAATTCCTTTTGTGTCAGATGTACCTCCGCATCATCTTTGGATACACGACGAGACGTAAGATCAAGGCTGATATCGCCTGAGGTCAATTGCATTTGGTTTTCTTGCTTGTCATTCCTAGTACGTCGTAAAAGTGATCTGATACGCGCTAGCAATTCTCCTAGACTAAATGGTTTGACCACATAATC
>DDZT01000049.1:60449-77702 GCA_002346435.1 Anaerolineales bacterium UBA3001 | reverse complement strand
GTGTTCAAACAACGTACATTATTCTGGATCTTGCGGCGCTGAAGGAGAAATTAATTTACGATTCCCTTCCAACCCAAAGTTTCCTTTACTACACGGAGATTACAAAATAGAACTATACTCAATGGGACAGCCTATTTGTGATGCAGCAACAATAATTCGCACAGACACTAATCCAAACACTCTTTTTAAGGACGAGCTACAAACAATCGACATCAACATTTGGATTCTTAGTAAAACAGAATCTATAACTTCTACTGAGGAACGCAACCGAATGCAAAACGAAATAAGAGAATCTGTTGATAGTTTGCTTGAACAACAAAACATGCAACTTGGAAAATTAAGCCTGTTCAATTCCAGCATCACAGACAAGACGATGTTTGCCAGAACCAATGAAACCAGCTTGGGCAAACTTTGCCAAGCAACAGCAGCAAACATAGGAGCTTCTAGAGCACTGAATGTTGCACTGGTTGACGTGTTCGACGAATATTCCGAAATCAAAGAGGACTATTTGCCTGTGCTAGGTATTTCGCCGATTCCAGGTATGAGTTTTTCGCTAGGATCACAATCATCCTGTGTTGTTATTAGTCTACAAGAGCACTATGGCAACTATCGTTATATAGGCGCAACCATTGTACATGAAGGATCTCACTTTATGGGGCTGACGCACACTACAGAGGCGGATGGTAGTTCGTTTGATTTGTTTGACGACACTCCAGAGTGCCCATCAAACAAATACGACTTGGACGCAAGCGGTGAAGTTGAAGAATATGAGTGTATAGAAGCAGATAGCTCCAATTACATGTTCTGGCAAGATAGCGGAAACATAGACAGTTACACGATTAGTGACCAACAAGCTTGGGTTATACGTAGTCACCCGCTTTTTTATAGCCAGCAGCAAAAGCAATGATGCACGCCAGCCTACCAAACTTACCGAAGCCCTTAATTATTGGTGTGGATGCAAGCCGCAGCACAGTACTACAAAAGACAGGCACTGAAAATTACTCGTTACAAATGATCAATGCTCTAATTGAGGCAAAAACAAAATATATTTGGAGGCTTTATTATAGAGACAACCCCAGTCCGACCCTTTATCGTACAAACTCTCTTGTGGAATCTAAGGTTATGGTGTCACCTATTGCATGGACCCACCTAAGGTTGTCGGCTGAGTTGGCGTTTAACCCACCAGATTTGCTTTTTATTCCGGCTCATGTCATTCCAATATACTGCCCGGCACCTTCGGTTGTAACTATACACGACCTCGGATTCATGCGCTATCCGAGCATGCATCCGCCCCTACAATTGGCATATTTACGATGGTCTACTAACTACAATGTAAGACACGCTAGCCACTTAATCGCCGACTCTGAGGCGACTAAGCAAGACATAATAGACCATTACCATACAGATCCAGCAAAAATCACTGTGGTTCATCCTGGGTTCGACTCTGAATCGTATCAATCTACTGACAACAAGAATGTTTTTCAAAATCTACCCGACTCTTACATTTTGCACGTAGGCACCATCCATCCCAGAAAAGGTTTGTCTGTTCTAATCAAAGCCATTGCACAGTTACGAGACCGCAACATAAATATAAGTCTGGTATGCGCAGGCCGTGAAGGATGGATGACATCATCAATAAGAAAGCAAGCAGTAGATTTAGGACTAGAAAGTATGATACATTTTATAGGGTTTGTGCCCCAAAAACACCTTCCTACACTATACAGTCGAGCTAAAATTACTGTGCTGCCATCTCTATACGAAGGTTTTGGGTATACCACACTAGAGAGCATGGCTGCTGCCACACCTGTTATTTGTACAAACGCTGGTTCTCTGCCAGAAGTTGTTGGGAAAGCAGCGCTAATTGTCCCTCCTAATGATTCTGGTTCTTTGTCTAACGCCATAAACACCCTTCTGACAAACAATAGCATACGTCAACGCCTAATAACTGCCGGCCAAAAACGTTGTGCAATGTTCTCATGGGACTCAACCGCCAACCAAACTATTGCTATAATAGAAAAAACTCTCACAGAAAAAGCAAGTCATGTCAGCAACAAACACCCCTGAGCGACATAGTTTTCTTTCTGTTCCAGTTGACGACGTCACCTACAACGAAGCACTTCTATGGATTGAAAAGAAAACTCAAACAAGAGAATCATGTCAAATATGTACAGTTAATCCTGAGTTTGTCATTGCTGCCCAAAACAATTATCAATTTATGTCTGTATTACAAAGAGCATCCCTATGTCTACCAGATGGACAAGGTCTTTTGTGGGCTGCTCAATTGCATGGAATCCCATTAAGACAACGTGTAGCTGGATCAACATTAGTAGATTTGTTAGCTAAGAAAGCAGCCTCCAAAGGATGGAGGTTGTTTTTTCTAGGAGCAGGACCAGGTGTGGCAAATCTTGCCGCAACCAATCTGAGAAAAAAATACCCTGGACTTCCCAAAATTCATACAATGGAAGGTAGTCCATCAGATGTAGATATTTCATCTATCGTTCAATGTGTTCGTAATAGCAATCCCGACATCCTGCTTGTAGCTTTTGGTGCTCCGACCCAAGACCTTTGGATAAACCGCCACCTTCAAGACTTAGATACGCCTATATGTATAGGCGTAGGCGGAGCTTTTGATTTTATTTCCGGTCGCACAAAACGCGCGCCTATTATTATTCAACGCTTTGGATTTGAATGGCTTCATCGATTATGGACACAACCATGGCGATGGAAACGCATGCTGGCACTGCCGTTATTTGCCTGGAGAATCATATCAAATCACAACTCAGTGATAAAGACAAATTTAGGGCCCTGAAGTATTGTTAGTTAGTATGGATTCGTCAACATACCCGGTCAACATCCTATGAATAAGGAACCTAAGAGTTTTGACTGGTATAAACTACGCAATCATATGGTTGAAAACCAGCTTATAGCTAGAGGAATTTATGACCCTCACGTTATTCGTGCTATGAGAACTGTAAAACGACATAAGTTTGTGCCTATTGACATGTTGTCAAAAGCTTACGATGACGAACCTTTGCCCATAGGCTTAGGACAAACAATTTCACAACCATACATTGTCGCGCATATGTCAGAACTCTTACGCATTAGCCCAAACGACACGGTGCTTGAGGTTGGAACAGGCTCTGGGTACCAAGCAGCTGTATTGTCACAGCTTGCAAATCACGTAATTACTGTTGAGTCTATTGCTTCGTTAGCAAACGAAGCAAAAGAAAGATTACAATCCATGGGAATACACAACATATCAGTACTTCAGGGTGATGGGGGTTTGGGCACACCACATCATGGACCTTATGAGGCCATTATAGTAAGCGCTGCAGCCCCCGAGATTCCAGAGCCATTGATGCTTCAATTAAAAATCGGCGGCAGGTTAGTAGCTCCGATAGGACAAAGCAATGATCAAACCCTTGTGTTGTATAAAAATATTGGGTATCGCAGCGTACTGAAAAAATTATACGCTGTTAGATTCGTGTCGCTTACTGGAGAATGGGGTCTATAGATCTCAACATTTTGTTTAACGAATAAGATTACCTACCCACATGCATAGGCATAACTACACTTACAAAATCATCCCTTCCCACAGGCCGAAGCACACCAGGACTAGCTTCTCCGTTTGTTTCTAGAGCCACATCCGGAGTACCAATAACTCGCAGCACTTCTGTTAAGTAGCGCACATTAAATGCCATTTCAATAGAATCACCATCTACCGAAGCTTCAATGCTTGACTCGTTAGAACCTGTCTCTGCTGAATTTGCGCTAACATCCACCCTGTCTTCCCCTGGATTCTCACCCGACTTAACCGACAGGGTAACAGCATATGACGATTCACGTGCAAATATTTGAGCTGCACGACAAGCAGCCAAGATTTTTTCTGTTGACATTACGACCCGTGTTTGATAAGAATCTGGCAACAGCTGCTGATAGTCGGGAAACGTGCCCTCAATAAGCTGGCAAACTAACTCCACATCCTTCACGCGAAATATAATCTGACCACCACTAGGAGGCATAGTAATACTTACAACGTCACTTTCGTCTCCTATAATACGTGCCAGTTCCGCTAGTGCTCTAGCTGGTATTATCACGTCAATATGTGTGTCATCGGCAGTCGACAATGATGATGAACACACAGCTAGCCTAAATCCATCAGCCGCCGCAAAAGTAAGTTTTTCCTTTTCTATAGTAACCTCTACACCTGTCAGCACTGGTCTTGAGTCGTCTGTGGCTGCCACGAAAACCACTTGGTCTATCATTTCACGCAAGTTACTTACATTGATTTCCAAGTCATATTTGTCATCGGTTGAAGGAAGTACAGGAAAATCATTACTATCTATACACTTAATTTCGTTTGTAAATTCTGCACAAGCTACTTTCATGGTTTGAGTGCGTACATCTAAGTCCAAATCGATGCGCTCTTTCGGAAGCGTTCCCACTAAATCAATCAGTGTTTTTGCAGGTAATGTAGTGGACCCTTCTTCATGAACCTTTGCTCCTATCCAGCAAGTAATACCCATCTCAAGGTTCGTGGCTGACAACTTAAGCCCAGCACTGTCCGTCGACAGGAGCACATTGCCAAGTACAGGTAACGTGCTTCTAGACGCTACAGCACGACCTACAATATTCAAGCCCTTAGCTAGATTCTCGTGAAGGCAAGATATTTTCATCTAAATTTCTAGACAATCTTAGTTACTGAGGTTGCCTGCAAACCTTTGTCGCCCTCGGTTACAGCGAATTCTACTCTCTGCCCTTCGTCTAGGGACTTAAATCCATCTCCTTCTATTTCGCTGTAATGCACAAAGACGTCGTCTCCTCCTTCTCGCTCAATAAAACCATAACCTTTACCGTTGTTGAACCACTTTACCGTACCAATCTCGCGCTCATCCATATCCCCTATCCTCCTCACTTTTTGCATGATCAACATAACAACTATTATGTGTGCTTTAACACACAATATTGCAACCAGCTTACATGCTCAGTACACTTCTTTATGTTTGTTAGGTGACTTTAGCATCGAATACACGCTAAGTCAAGCCAAACATTTATGATATACAAACAATTGTAAACACGGTGATATATATATAGTATGTTTTGTTGCTACAAACTAGTTTATTGTCGCTCACAATGCCCGTTTGCGCTCTAGATTAATGGTTTCCAGAATTATATCCACAGTGCCGTCTAAGTCATTTTTTTTGTTAACAACTATATGATGAAAAATATCCTTTTGAGTGTATTCTTCTACTGATGTTGCTGTGCGCTCTTTCATTGACTCCGAAGTTTCTGATCTACGGCCCTCTAACCGACCTAACAACTGTTCTTTACTCTCTGACACTAGAAAGAACAAAATAGCTTTTTCATAGATAGTTTTTATAGTAGCGGCTCCTTGTACGTCTACACGTAACAACACATCGCGTCCGCTATCAATAGCCCTATTTATGGATGTTTTTGTAACGCCCTTGTGGTCCCCATAAACTAGCGCATGCTCCAAAAACTCTCCTGCGGTAATCATCCTCTCAAATTCACTTTTCGAGACGAAATAATAGTCTTTCCCCTGTGTTTCACCTTCTCGCATATTTCGCGTATTGGTCGTAATTGCAAACATTAGATTTCGATCGCGCTGAAGCATCCTCCGAACAACGCTATCTTTTCCTACTCCTGACGGGCCTGAAACAACTATAATAAGCTGGTTGTTCGCCTGTGTTTTATTGACTTTCATCATGTTTGCCAGTAATGCGTCTTGCCTGTTATAATCCGTATGATTTACACTGTCCTAATATACAATTATGCCCGTTTACGAATATAAATGCCAGGCATGCGGACGTAGAACAAATGTTCGTATGTCATACAACGAGTACGACCATACCAACCCTCGATGTACAAACTGTGACAGCGGTTCTCTAGAGCGAATAATATCTAAAGTGCGCATCGCTCGTTCTGAAGATTCCCGCCTTGACTCACTGTCTGATCCGTCTAGTCTAAGTGGTGTTGACGAAAACGACCCAAGGTCGGTTGGTAAATTTATGCGACACATGGGAAACGAGATGGGAGAAGAAATGGGTCCTGAGTTCGACGAGATGGTAGACAGACTAGAGGCAGGGGAAAACCCTGAATCAATTGAGGCCGATATGCCCAGCTTATCAGAAGGAGCCACAGGCCCTGTACCATAAACACCTAAGCTCATCGCTTGTCGAGCGCACTTAACAAAATAGTGCTTGCCTCTGTGAAAATTGCATCTTCGCTCTGGCTCGCATCGACAACCTTCCATCTGTTCGGGCTGTTTTCAGCAAGACGAAGAAACCCTTTACGCACCCTTTCGTGAAAATCAATCGAGTATGCATCCAACCGGTTCCAACTCTCCGGATCTTGTTTTCGCCTACTTAGACCCTCATCAGGTGAAATATCAAGCAAAATAGTCATATCAGGTGCAATCCCAGATGTCACAAATGATGAAATCTTTTCTAATACTCCCACATCCAACCGGTGTCCATATCCCTGATAAGCCAAGCTAGAATCAAGAAAACGATCACACAACACTATAGCGCCTGATTCTAAATGAGGCATAACAACCTCTCTGATTAGCTGAGCTCTAGACGCAGAAAACAGTAGAAACTCCGTTTCAGGCAACATGCCTGTATTTCTCTGGTCTAGCAGCACATCTCTAACCTGCTGACCTATAACAGTGCCCCCTGGCTCCCTTACACAAATTACCTGATGGCCCTTTTTTACCAACATGTGCTCAAGACGCGCACATAATGTGGTTTTCCCGCTTCCCTCAGGCCCCTCTAAAGTGACAAACATCCTCAACCTTTGAAAACTCTTACGTGTCTATTAGGATCAACACCATAACTGTGCGACACCAGTTTTGCTCGACGGACCAACTCGTGTTGTCGGCGCCTAACGTTAGCTGTCTGAGGTTTTAAGTCAATCTGTTTTGCGCCTTTTCGAATCATATCAATAGCTGCCTTTGTTTCGTCTTTGGACCCATTAGACCGCTCTCGTAAACCCAGCTCCCTGTCCGACAACCCAAACACCTCCACCAACAACTTTTCAATCTGGTGTTGAGTGTTTGAACGAAGTACGTATATAGGAATACCCACGGACTCAGCATTACTTATAGGAGCTCTACGTCGTCTATAGTGTGACTTCAGAGTCACCAAAGCCTGTGCATCCTCCATTTCATCAACGACTCGTAAAGGCACATGTAAACGTCGAGTTGCTCTCTCTAACCTACCTCGATCTATGCCATAAACATACACTGCTATCGGCTGTATGTGCGAGTAGTCCGGCGTCCGGTTGCCTTCCTCACCATAATCGTCACCGCCAAATCCATTCCACTGCATGCGACCACTATATTTGTTGTCACTTCTTCGCAAAACTCTTTCATTAACCCGATTCGTCTTCCTATAACCTCCTTCCTGAGTACGAGAACGAAGCTCTGTGCGAATTTGTTGCCCGCGCAAAAGTTTATCAACCGAGTCGGACACATCTAGGTGTACATTAAGGCGGTCCCGCTCTAGTATTTCAATCAAGAGATCAAAGGTGGGAGGAGACCTCCTCTCGAGAACTGTCTTCTGTGTTCCTCGCCTACGAGCCTCATCATCAGACAGTGTTACAGACTCAATCCCACCCACCAAGTCAGCCAATGTAGGGTTCACCATCAAATTGTCTAGAGTGTTTCCATGAGCGGTCCCAATAAGTTGTACTCCACGCTCTGCAATAGTACGAGCAGCGACTGCCTCTTGCTCTCTGCCTATTTCATCGATAACAACGATTTCAGGGTTGTGATTCTCTACAGCCTCAATCATCACTTCGTGTTGATAAGTAGGGTTCTTTACCTGCATTCGTCTTGCTCGACCTACCGCAGGATGTGGTATATCACCGTCTCCTCCAATCTCATTGGAAGTATCAACAACAACAACTCTACGACTTTCGGCAAGCACACGAGCAGCCTCTCTAAGCATAGTTGTCTTGCCAACTCCCGGTCTACCTAAAAGCAAGGTGCTTTTACCTGACTCTATGACATCTTGGATGATTTCTATTGTGCCATATACAGCACGGCCCACACGACAAGTCAACCCTACAACCTCACCTTGCCGATTACGTATAGCCGATATGCGATGTAAGGTGCGCTCTATCCCTGCCCGATTGTCCGCGTCAAACCTTCCAACCCTATCGACCACACCTCCTATCTCAGACGCGCTCACATCAACATCCGACAACACAACCTCTGAGTCGGTGTACCGTGCTGTAGGCACACGACCAATATCCAATATAACCTCAAGAAGCTGGTCGTTGCGTCCTTCGTTCTTCACCTGGGACGTAATTCTTTTAGGAAGCGCTTTTAACAAAACGTCTAGATTGTCATGAATTTCGTGTTTCAAACGACCTCTCATTTTGTTTTGACAACAAACAATCTTGATTTATAATTTTGCGTACTAAGGCTATGTCAGTCAGGCATCATACCTAAGAAATATTCATGAAATCGATGGTCGTCAGTTAGTTCAGGATGAAACACAGTCACTAACAGGTTTTTTTGTCTAGCAGCAACTATCTCGCCTGTCGAAAGTCTACCCAATACATCAACAGACGGGCCCGCCTCAACAACGCGTGGCGCTCTTATAAAAACTCCAGGGAACACACCAGTGTCCCCTCCACCGCTAGAGCTCCATGTACCGGAAGTTCGCGGCAAAGTTGTCATTACTTCAGCTTCGAAACTATCGACTTGACGACCAAAAGCATTCCTTTTTATTTCTATGTCTATCAGCCTTAGAACAGGTTGGTTGAACCCTCTAAGCTTGGACAAAAAAATAGCGCCTGCGCATGTACCCCAGACAGGCCTATTTTGCCCAGCAAAATCGACAATAGGCTCTATCAAGCCATATTCAACCGCTAACTTTCCAATTGTTGTTGATTCTCCACCAGGGACGACAAGACAATCCAGACCATCAAAATCATTCGGGAGTTTGACCTCACGGCAATTAGCTCCCAGCCGACGAAGAATCGTTACGTGCTCTCGAAAACCTCCCTGCAGAGCAAGTACGCCCGCTTCCATGGCGTACCTTTTACCAACCCCGATCAGCCATCAACTCCGCGACCGGTATGTCTTTTACTTGTCGACCTACCATCGGCTCGCCCAGACCCTCACTCACTTTTGCCACTATTTCTGGATTGTTGTAGTGTGTTGTAGCCTCCACAATAGCTTTGGCTCTACTTGCCGGATCACCCGACTTGAATATTCCGGAGCCAACAAACACTCCATCCACCCCAATTTGCATCATAAGAGCAGCATCGGCAGGTGTAGCTAACCCTCCTGCGGCAAAATTTACCACTGGCAAACAACCAGTCTCGTGAACACTAACCACCAAGTCATAAGGAGCCCTTATTTCTTTTGAATAAGACATAAGCTCCTCAGAAGGCATATCCCTCAAACGCCGTATTTCTCCTAGAACGGACCGGGCGTGCCTAACAGCCTCTACGACATCTCCGGTCCCTGCCTCCCCTTTTGTTCGTATCATGGCAGCTCCTTCTCCAACGCGCCGTAAAGCTTCGCCCAAGTTGCGGCAACCACACACAAAAGGAACTGTGAATTGATGTTTATCAACATGGTGCTCTTCGTCTGCAGGAGTAAGAACCTCTGATTCGTCAACGTAGTCAACACCTAGAGACTGAAGCACCTGGGCCTCAACAAAATGACCTATTCTACACTTGGCCATAACAGGAATTGTTACCGACTGTATAATCTCCTTAATCATGCCTGGGTCAGACATGCGAGCCACTCCGCCGTCGGCTCGAATGTCAGCAGGAACTCTCTCCAGGGCCATAACAGCACAAGCGCCCGATTTTTCTGCGATTACAGCCTGGTCGGGTGTAACCACATCCATAATAACCCCGCCTTTGAGCATTTCTGCAAAACCGCGTTTTACCGTAATGGTTCCTTTGTTCTTATCCATTTATAGTCTCCTTTACAGACAACTAACAGCAATGTATAAATTGTCCTTGCGTGCTTACAGCAATTTTACCACGAAGAGCCATCTCACAAACATCTCTTTCGGAACACAACAATGTTTCATACGAAACATTAACTCTTGTCGTTGCTACAAAACCACACCCAAAAACACAAACACCTCGAAGAGCAAAGCTCTTCTGTATATGTGGTTTTGAGAGTAGTTTTTCATATGGCTTCACAAGAGTTTCACGTGGAACGTACACGATCTCTGTTTTGCCTACGTTTCACGTGAAACCAATAAGGTTTGGGTGTTATTCTCAGGCTACAGGCCTATACTCCGCAGCAGTTGCATATGTTATTCGCATCAAATATACTAAGGTTTGCGCGTATCAAAACCTACTCGGTTGCAAGACCTATATAGGAGGATGTCTGTGGACACAAAACACAACCCGTTTGCTATGGCACAGCAACAACTAGACGAAGCCGTTTCGGTGCTTGGTCTTGACTTTGCCTCTCACCAGCTGTTACGCCAGCCACAACAAGAGCTACACGTGTCGTTTCCTGTGCGCATGGACGACGGAACCACCAAGGTGTACAGCGGGTATCGCGTCATGTACAACGACGCTCGTGGGCCTGCGAAAGGAGGTTTGCGATTCCATCCCGACGAGACCATAGACACCATTCGCGCTTTGGCAGCCTGGATGACCTGGAAGACCGCACTTGTCGATGTGCCGCTAGGAGGAGGTAAAGGCGGGGTTGTTTGCAACCCAAAAGAGCTGTCCCCTGGTGAGCTTGAGCGTCTAAGTCGGGCTTTTGTACGTCAAATTGGAAGAACAATAGGCCCTAACAAGGATGTGCCTGCTCCTGATGTGTACACCAACCCCCAGGTCATGGCATGGATGGTAGACGAGCTTTCAGCGATGCGTGGATACAATGTGTTTGGGGCTATTACTGGGAAGCCAATTCCTATTGGCGGCTCTGCGGGCAGGCGAGACGCCACCGCACGAGGAGGTATGTACACAATAAGAGAAGCCGCTTCGGATCTAGGGATAACCCTTGAGGGAGGCACTGCCGCAATACAAGGTTACGGAAACGTAGGTTCTTTCGCGCACAAGCTTGCAGAAGAGTTGCTAGGCCTTCGTGTTGTGGCTGTGTCAGAAGAGTTTGGAGGAGTATATAGAGAGGCCGGGCTCCAATACCGGGAGACAAGCGAACAAAAGGCCGACAGCGGAAAAGTCACCGATATACCTGACACTAGCCCGATTAGCAACGAGGACTTACTAGAGCTGGATGTCGATGTTTTAATCCCCGCTGCCGTAGAAAATGTAATTACTTCTGCCAACGCAGCTTCGGTTAGAGCGTCTATTGTTGCGGAGCTGGCCAACGGACCCACAACGCCTGGCGCCGACAAAATTTTGCTCGATAAAGGTGTCTACGTTATCCCTGACTTCCTCTGTAATGCGGGTGGTGTCACTGTATCTTACTTCGAAATGGTACAAAACTCTTATGGATACTACTGGTCTGAGGACGTGGTGCACGAGCGTCTAGACACCAAAATGACCGGTGCGTTCCACGAGGTAGTTTCTACTGCCAAAGAGTATGGGGTAAACAATCGTGTCGCCGCCTATTTGCTTGCCGTTTCTCGAGTGGCAGAAGCCATGCGCTTAAGAGGGTGGGTCTCTTAGTGGAACGCGGCGGGCACTCTTAGGCTACTCTGGCGAGGAGGAAAACCTCTCTTCGTCCCAAACGTTGCCTCTGTTGTGATAACCCGCCTTCTCCCAGAATCCTGGTTTGTCCTCTGAGAGAAACTCTAGTCCCCTCAGCCATTTGCCTCCCTTCCAAAGATAAACATCGTCAAGGTCTTTTCTGCCAGGGATTGCTCCGCAAACACCCCGAAGAGGGTAGCCGTGCTCAGGAGCCAACGGCTTTCCGTCATAGTGGGTTGCAAGTATAAAATTGTCTCCCATTGCTGTTTGAATTGGAAGGTTTGTTGTATAGCCTTGCTCGCAATGCTGCACAACAACAACAGCTTCCTTTTTAATCTTTGCTGCCCCTGAGCCAACAAGTGTTCGTAGGCTAACTCCTCTCCATAGAGTGTCTTTCTTGCTCCAGGCGGTAACACAGTGTATGTCCATGGCAACCTCTGTTTGCGGAAGAGAACAAAACTCGTCCCAGGTTAAGTTTGTCTCTTCTTCTACTTGTCCGAAGATCCTGAACGACCAGCTGTCTTTGTCAAAGTCTGGTACCGCCCCATAGTGTAATACTGGAAAACGAAGAGTTAACGACTGCCCTTGTGGTAATCGTCCCTCATCTTTCATTATTTTCTCGGCGGCTAATCGCTGTTTCATTTTTTTGATAATATCTTTTACTGTGTCACATTGATTATAACACTGCTATTGACTGAATTTTTCTATTTGACGTTAACGTTTCAAGTACTTATACTTTAGCTATAAATTGTTAAGGGAGTTTACAATGTCAGTTTCGCTTACATACCATGGTCACGCAGCTCTTTCAATAAACATTGATGGAACAAATGTTCTGGTAGATCCTTTTATTACAGGTAATCCATTGGCCTCGATTGATTCGTCTTCCATAGAAGCTGATTATATCTTAGTCTCACATGGTCATGAAGATCACGTAGGAGATACATTGTCTATAGCAAAAAGAACAGGGGCTACTATTATTGCTAACCTTGAGATAGCTAATTGGTTCTCCTCACAAGGAGTTGTTAGTGTGCACCCACATCACATTGGCGGAGGATATGATCACCCCTTCGGTTACGTAAAGCTTACTCAGGCTCACCATGGCTCAGCTTTACCTGACGGTTCATACGGAGGTAATCCGTGCGGCTTTCTTATACAAGCACTTGGCACCACCTTGTATCTTGCCTGCGATACCGGCTTATTTAGTGATATGGAGATTATAGGAGAAGAGGGGATAGATCTTGCTGTATTGCCAATAGGAGACAACTTCACTATGGGCCCTAAGGACGCTTTGCGCGCAGTGAAAATGATAAGTCCTACTCTTGTTCTCCCCGTTCATTACAATACTTGGCCCCTGATAGAACAAAACGCGCTAGAATGGAAACAGTCAGTCGAAAAAGAAACTTCATCCAAAGTCTGTGTTCTTCAGCCTGGACAAAGAATACATTATAAGACTAATCAAGACAACGGAACCAAAGACGTAACTATAGAAAGTTAAAAAACAAAAGATTAACTTATGTTTTTTAACAATATGAATATTTGTTAGTAGCAGCAGTAGGGCTGGGGAAAACAGTTAATTATAAGTTATAGGATGTACTTGTGCTATATATGGGACAAGACAATGGCCAAGACCTATTTGTAGCGCAGAAAAACAATATGTGAAGATAGGTTTTTACACACCAAGCTTTATCTTTTGTGGAAAACACAAAGCTATTTGTTTAAAGAAAAAGAAGTTAGCACGAGCGCTAAGGCTTGTTTATTAGAAGGAGAACATCATCGGCCTTGGTTCTAAACGCTATGTCAGATGACAGTAGCTCTCGAGCTTTATTGCAACCATACCTGGCTGTGGTGTGGTCTCTTCCTCCTAATAAAGCGCCTATCTGAGAAAGAGAACAGCCTGCACTGTCTTGTAACAAAAGCATTGCTAGCTGACGAGGTGCGGTTAGACGACGGGCCCTGCTTTTGCTGCGCAGTTCACTCGGGGTGACACTAAACTTGGTAGCCACCACTTCGATTATGTGTTCTGAGGTCACTGAACCGGACGATGCTGAGCTACCAGACAGTTGTTCTGCTGCTAATCTGGCAGAAGCCAAGTTTACGGGTTGACCAAGCATACGATCACGTGCACTAAGGTGGTGTATAGCTCCTTCAAGTGCGCGTACGTTTGTCTGTATGTTCTCAGCCAAGTAAGAAACCACATCGTCAGTCAGCTCTAGCGAATGTTCTGAGGCTTTCGAGCGCAGGATTCTCTTTCGAACCTCTGTTGATGGTTTTGAAATTTTTATTACAAGACCTGCCTCTATCCTGGAGCAAAGGCTTCTTCCTAGTCCCGACAATGACTTTAAAGCAAGGTTGCTAGCAAGAACAATTTGTCGGTTTCTAGTGTGCATTTGTTCGATTGTATGCACTAATTCTTCAGCAGAAGATTTCTTTCCTAAGAAAAACTGAATATCGTCAATCAACAGAATGTCACATTGTCGATACTTGTCGCGAAACAGAGCACCCTCTCCAGCTTTGATAGACGACACGAGCTCGTTCGTAAACCCTTCTGCTGTCATCATATGAGCCCGAAGACCTTTTGTGTCACAGGCATGTTTTATTCCTGACAACAAATGGGTTTTGCCAAGACCAATATCACCGTATATAAACAGAGGGCTTTGTGTTGGGTTGAGCTGCTCTGATATAGTCTGGGACGCTGCAAGGGCCAGACTATTTTCAGGCCCGGACACAAAGTTTTCTAAAGAAAGAAAGCGCTTGCTAGACACAATTTGTGTAGGGCTTGTTTCTTCTACCCTGTCGGGCAATGTAAATTTGCTTGAAGGACCTGGCGATGCAGGCTCTGGCCAAACAACAAAAGATACAGACGTTTCTTGACCAACTATACCCGCCAAGGTTCTTTCCACCGTGCTCCGCATGCGGCCGTCTAGCCAATCTTTTATAAACCCTGACTCTACTCCTACAACAAATATGTTGTCCTCAAAAGCAATCAGTTTTGAGTCTCGCAACCATGTACTAAAAGAAGCTTGTGACATTTGCATCTCAAGCTCCCCTAATACAGCTCGCCAGGTCTGTTCAGCCTTCATTGAGCCACCACAAGGTTGTTAATATAGACCAATAGCCACGTTGCTAACGAGTTGTTCATATCAAAATAACCATAATAGTTAAATAGAAACCGTTCTCATCCACAGCATAGCTGCGTATATACTTCCTTCAAAAAATAGTATTTCCTACACTGGAGCACATTTTGAAAGACAACGAACACAGTGTAGTTGCTGTCTTGGAGAGCCCGCTTTCGAACCAGATTTCTGGTCCGGCCACACGAGGTCTTAACGGTTACTATTGTAGCAGCCGACTGCGACGAAAACAACCCAAAACTGCCCTACAACCTTAAAACGTTCTACATTTTAAGGGTTGTAGGGTTGTGTTGGGGGTCTGGGAAAATACCGACTAACGAGCCTCGTCTATTAGTTTGTCTTTTCAATAATCTAAAACTTAATTAACATGTCTAACTAGTGGGATTTGTAACATTAAAACTTCCAGCGCGAGCCGCGCGTTAGCATTTTTGTGTAGAGCACGCTGTGTCTTGTGGATAGCTGACAAGGTTTTGACTATATTAGTGATGTCAACTTGAGAGGCAACTTCATGAATCTCCGTTTTGTAGTCGATGTTTGAGATTTCTGTGCCGTTTGTGTCAACCGACGTTATCATAACATCACGCCACAACCCTTCCCAAAGGGCCAGGGTTGTGACGGCTTGTTGTCTGTCTTTGCGTAAATCTTCCACATAAGCGAATCGGCGTACTCTAGAAAAAGAAAGTAACTCAAGCATCTCAACAAGTTTTTGCGATCGGCTTTCTAGAGCTTTGTTATCAGTCAACAGCTTAATAGCCCAACCGATACGGCCTCCGGAAACCCGGGCGAGGAAATGGGCCTCCTGTTTGGTTGCTCCCCATACTTTTATTAGAGCTTGTTCTACGACAGGAAAAGGTGTTGGGCTCAGGTTAAATACAACACACCTAGACAATATAGTATCGGCTACCGATGATTCTTGATTTGTTGAGATAATGA
Organism: Anaerolineales bacterium UBA3001; assembly: GCA_002346435.1. Classification (GTDB taxonomy): domain Bacteria; phylum Chloroflexota; class Anaerolineae; order Anaerolineales; family UBA11657; genus UBA11657. The sequence continues at coordinate 61,977 of DDZT01000049.1, read as the reverse complement.
ATATAGAGTCGCCAGGAGGCTCCTCTAGTGTTTTTAGTAATGCATCAGACGCCATTCGACCAGCTGTCTCAAAGTTATTTATGATAGCAATACGGCGATCAAGTTCGACTGGATTTAGGGTAAATCTGTAAATGGTATTTCTAATTTCGTCTACAGAAAGTTTCTTTTGAACAATGGCTTTGCCAGACACACGAGGGCTTATTTCGACAACATCAGGGTGTTTCGATGCGGATATGAGTTTACAAGGACGACATAATCCGCAAGGATCTCCTAGGTTGTCTATACAACATATCGCTTTTGCGAAATCATTCGCTAACGTGTTTTTTCCAATTGAAGGAGGCCCAGAAAACAGATAAGAATGACGTAGTTGACCAGACAAAATGTGGTTTGTGAGTTTTGAAACTACTCGCTCGTGACCAATAGTTTGCCACCCTGAGGTGATTGACTTTTCAATCATAGGTTTATAATAGCATGAAAGGTTGTCATTTGAAAAACCGTCTTAGGAATTAGGAAGGAATTAGGATAGGAGGTAGGAGGTGAACAATGAAACTGGCGATAGGCGCTGACCAACGGACTCAACTCACAGATTTTGTTGTGCATTATGTACGCCAGAAAGGACACCCAACTAGGCTGTTTGGGATACTAGGTGGCAACAGTATGAATTGGTCTGATGTAGCTCAAAAAGTTGCAGAAGATATAATTTCCAACGAATCAGAAGAAGGGATTCTGTTGTGTTGGACCGGCACTGGAGTAAGTCTAGCTGCTAACAAGGTGCCAGGGGTTAGGGCTGCTTTGTGTGGTGATGCAGAAACAAGCCGCGGAGCACGATTGTGGAACAAGGCGAACGTCCTGTGTCTGTCAATAAGAAATACTACAGAGGCTATGGCTGAGGAGATTCTAGATGTGTGGTTTGCTACAAAATATATAGCTAATTCTGAAGACGACTTTTGTTTGGAGCAGTTACTAAGCATAGAAGACAAATACTTGACTGTCAAACCTAAATAATGTTGTAATTGAGTGTCCAACTGAATATATGGACTTGCGCTAAGGGTGCGGAAGCAGTAAACTGTGTGAAGGCAATACAAAGGTGATTGCATTGGAACAAAACGATCTCAACAAGATGGCAGACGACAATCTGGCTTCCATTAAGAAAGAGATTGAGTATGGGGCAGGAACACCAGACTCAGACGATATTGTGCAAACAGCCTCCAGAAGATTCTGGGGAATGACTTCCGGACAGCGATTTCTGCTATCTCTCATGGTATTCTTAAATGTAGCAGTGCTAGGTTTGTTCTTTTTGTTGGCGAGCGGCCGCCTAGATGTGCCTATTCCTTAAAGTTATCGAAAGCATAAAGCAGAACACTACGTAATGAGATAATACTCCAATATGTGCGTTGCTGGTTTGCTGTTGAACTGAGTGTAAACACAAGTGTTTAGGATTAATCCGACAGGACTGTACCTCAATGCTTTAGTACAATGAAGACCCCCTATGCTGCAATGAACAATCTACTTAACAAGGATCACATTA
>DDZT01000049.1:9340-60134 GCA_002346435.1 Anaerolineales bacterium UBA3001 | reverse complement strand
AAGGATCACATTACAACCAACAATAAAGCAAAGACAACACTGGCCGTGTTTGTGGGTATGGTCTTGTTGTCTTGTCTAGCAACATACCCGTTGGTCACCAACATTCACAACACTCTAATAGGGTATCCAGAAGGCGATTCTTATGAAATGATGTGGTTAATATGGTGGCTTAAGAAGACAGTGTTTAACCCATCCCTTACGATATCAACCATACCGTTGTTGTTTCATCCACACGGACTTACCTTGTCTCTTCTTCACACCCAGATAGGAGCACATTTGCTAGCTTTACCGTTTGCTGCATCATATGGGGCAATAACTGCGTACAACATTACAATGTTAATGTCTTTGGCGTTTTCAGGGGTAACTGCATATTTGCTTGGCCTTAATTTAACAGGGAGTAGGTTGGCTTCGGTGGTGTGCGGGGTCGTATGGGCTTTTTTTCCAAACAAGATGGGGCACGCTTTGAGCGGACACCTTTATCAGGTGGCCGTGTTTTGGCTACCTTTATATGTGTTGTATCTATTGCGCGCACTGGACAAACCTACACTTAGATCAGGTGTTATGGTAGGGGTTTTTGCGGTATTGGTAGCTAGTGTACATATGGTGCACGTAGCGTATTTTTTGTTGCCAGTAACTATATTGATGGTTGCAGTTGATTGGAAAAACAAAGCGCCTAAATACTGGTCGCGCAACCGAGTTGTCGCTTTTGGGAGCTCTATAGCTGTATTCTCGGTGTTTTTGTATGTTGCATATTTTGCTGTGTTGAAGCAAGCTGCAAGAGGCGAAATTGATTATATGCCAGTGACAGGACTTGTAGGATTCTCTGTAGATTTGTTATCTTTTTTCCTGCCAGCGCCTAACAATCCTATTGCAATGGCTTTCCCTGGTATACGGGACTTGTCAGGTGCAGTAAACATTACTTTCAGCGAGAGTATAGCGTACTTGGGTTTTTTCCCATTAATGTTGGCATTTCTGGCGATTTATAAGGGTTATGGATCTTTGGTCCGATGGCTAGTGTTAGGCGTAACAACCATGGTTTTATCTCTGGGGCCATTGCTAAAAATAGGAGGCAGGGTCGTTGAAACCCAAATTGATAATATAAGCAGTCCAATAGTTCTACCTTATGCGCTTTTGGCAAACCTGCCGTTTTTTGAATGGAGCCGTACTCCAGCAAGGTTACATGCCACCACTCACTTAGTGTTAGCGATTCTGGTAGCATATGGTGCTGCAATTCTTATTGATAGATTTAAGGCTAAATGGCACAGACTGATCATTACCTTCGTGTTGACAACAATTATATTTTTGGAATACCTTGTTGTTTTCCCTTTTCCTTTGACAGGCACTGAATCCAGAAAAGTGCATACAGTCGCGAAAACAGAAACAGGCGCTGTTCTGCCTTTGCCTGTCACAAACAGCTCAGCTACCGAAGCTTTGTTTGGTCAAACCATTAATGAACAACCAATAATAGGGGGACGTTTGTTCCGTGACATGCCAAAACGCAACACCATACAGCGGTTTCTTCAGGAAATTGTTGTTGAAACAGGTGTGACTCAACTGGATATTGTTAGATTACCCACAAATCACGAAAGAAGAGCTGTGTTAAGGCGTTATGACACCAAGTGGGTAACATACCAAAATTTAGATAGCAATATAGGCTTGCAATGGCCAGAGAACTTAGAGATGCTGTTGGGACCACCAGTTTCTGTAGATGAAAAGATTGCACTCTTTGCTCTTTCGGATACTTTTGATACAACATTTGATACAACATCTAGGTTGGACATGGTTTATACACTGGGTTCCAATTGGCATCCAGTAGAAAACTGGAACAACACACCAGCTAGGTGGTTTTATGGCAATGGTGAAGTTTATGTATATAGTTCATTAGGGCAGGAAGCCATGCTTAGTATGACGCTAATACCAGAACTGGAACCACATGTGGTTGCTGTTAAGGTGAACGGTGAACTTGTTACTGAGATATCAGCAGGTGATTGGCTCGAATTCCAAACACCGACATTTTCCCTTGATGCTGGCCTAAACTTAGTAGAGTTAGTTGATGTTAGTGGATCACGAGCTTATGTTGGAGACCTACGATGTGCAGGGGGAACACCTTTGTCAGGTGCTTTTGTTGTCAAAACAGAATGCGATCCAAGCATGTCAGATAAACGCATGATAAGCGCTGGGGTACAAGAAATAGAGATAATTCCTGTGCAAAACTTAATCCCAAACCAAGGACAGTTTGGGAAAAACATAAACTTACTCAATAGTTACTGGCAAACTGATCTAGAGGCAGGAAACCCTCTGCGAGTGACGTTATATTGGAGCGCAGACGAAAAAATGAATACTAATTGGACGAATTTTGTGCATATTCGAGGTCCTGACAACCAAATAGTGTCAGGAGTTGACCAACAACCAATGGTGGGTGGATTTCCAACAGAGAGGTGGTCTCCGGGACAAATTGTGGCCTATACAATAGTTGTTCCTATTCCAGAAGACACATTGACTGGAAAACATACAATTGATGTAGGATGGTATCAGTGGCCTTCTTTAGAAAGGATGAGAGTAGAAAGCGAGATACTTTCATCACAAAACAACTTGCTCACACTAGGCGAATTCACAGTGCGGCAAACAATAACAAGATAGCTAAAACCATATTTATCACTTTATTAAAACAGATCCTATATAAGCTCGGTTGTCGGCTGACAGCTCTGTGGTGTGAGGCTCTCGCAAACCTGTACTTCTGTCCGACACACCAACATATACTCGGTAGTTGCCGGGCAAAATGTTGTTTGTAATCAGTATTGAGTGGGTGTCCATTATGTATTCTTCAGGTAACCATCCTGGAGTAGGTCTTGACCAGTTAGATGGAATTCCATCATGCTGAGCCACAACAGCACCATCGGTGTTTTCTAAATGTACAAATGTGTTCAGCGATCTATCGGGTGTGCGCAATGCTTGCCACAACAACTTAACATCAAGTATTGCCCCTTGCTTAGTACGACCTTTATGTTCGTGACCTATAAGCATTATGTCGTTGCCAAAATACAGTTGTGATGCTTCCCTAATCGATGGTTTTTCGTAGAAGCGACCTGGTGTTTTTATGTCTATAGAATCTAAATAAAATTTGCTTTCCGGCGAAATAGATACTGTCCAGTAATGTGTTCCAGCATTGGTATCGGCAGGTACTCTAATCAAATACTGTCCAACCCATAAGTCGCCTTTTTCCCACATGGATGTACTAAACCCAGGAGTAGGCTCAACTTGTTTAGTTAGTGACGTACCGTCTAGCCCCAAAGTAATAAATTCGTCGTGTATAGGATTTTCCGCTGCATGGAACAACATCGTGACAGTTAACATTTCACCCGGAGTTGCTTGTTGTCGGTCTATGTGTACTCCTAATAACTCAATATCGTTTGTTAGGGAGTCTAAACGCTCAACAAAATCGACCGTGAAGGTGTTCAGGTTTGCTGTTGCTGATGGCCGAACGATTGAGACCGTTCCAAGGTCAATTTCATCCGTGACTAAAGACCCTATAACACCAACTGTTTCGAGAGTGGATTCGTCAAAAAACGAAACTGTTAAGTTGTACTGTCCAGGAGGGGTGCCCGGCATAATTTGGTACTGTCGAGCAAACTGCCCATATTGCCCTGGCGTCCAGTATTGAGTGGGCGGAGGCTCGCGGTGCCAACGTGGCGGTACCGTCTCATGTGGCATCAGGTTCCAAATAGTACCCTCAGCGCCCTTTAGCAAAAAATAAGGACGAAAAGACTTACCCATTGTTTTTGTGGCTTCAACATAAACAATGGTCTCTACTGTATCACCGCTTACAATTTGGTCCGGGGATATGCTGTATGCCAAAGCACGCATACCATTGTCCATGTTAATTGATAGAGGCACACCAAGATTTGTAGGCTCTATTGACATGCGGTGAAACATATTGTTCGTTTGATCTACAACAGTGACTTTTACTGCAAACAAAAACAAAGGTACGATCCATATTTGATGCATTTTGTGCGGCCGAACGAACAAGTTTTTATTAAGAGACTTTTTGTCAGGTGTAAACACATAAACAGTAGCAAGAACACATAAAGCCATTATCGACAAGGTTGCCCCCAGTCTCCTTACAGGAGTACTGCCAAAATACACTCGTATTTCATGTTGGCCACTTGGTACATCAAATTGAATTAATCCTGTACCGTCAGTAATATTTGGATTTGTCGGTACGCCATCAATGCTTACCTTCCACCCCAAGTAGTAAATCATTTGGTAGGTTGCTGTAAACGGACTGGCAGAAGTCACTTTTAAAATGTGGTCAAGAGGGTCCGACTGTATGGTTTCGACTATTGCATCGTCAGGGGCGCCTGTGAGTCTTAAGGGCGACTGGTTGTTTTTTATAGCCTCGGCCAAAGAGTTGTCGTCAGGGAAATAATCTGTAGTTTTAGGAGTGAATTCCCCTTTGGCAGAAGTGCCTATGGTGGAAGTGCTATACTCATAATCAATGATTGATCCCAAGGTAGCTTCTGTGAAAGGAGTGCAGTAGCGTGGATACCACCAGGACATGTGAGCCATAAGTGACAAGGACGCAATAGTTACAGACGCCAACATAGCAGCATTTGTGTTTCGGAAAAATACAATAATGCCTCCAGCTAATACAGAAGCACACAAAGTTGTTACTCCAAGTGCACGCCATGGGAATTGAACAAATTTTAACAGAGGAAGCAAATCCCATGCTGGGCGACTTATGGGTAGTGTTAGAAAGCCATAAGTCAACATTCCTGTTAGGAAAACTATAGCCCCTCCTAGTTTGTAGTGATTTCCATTGGTACTTGAAGACTGCTGCTTGAGTAGAATTATCACAGCTCCTAATATCGCGACTGATGACGCAAAAACACCTATAGCTTTGGGGGGTGACGGGTTTACTAGACGTTGCATTGTTGCACTAGGGACGGCTAGAAGCTCGTCAATTGACAGAAAGTTTGTGTAATAAGAAAATACTGGAGGAACAAGTAATTGATCCGTTTTTACTAGATTTCTTTCTACCAAGGCAGGAAGCCAGAAATTAGCACTCAGGAACATTGCGAACAAAAGCGTTATGGCGCCAAATATAAACACCGTAACGTCCCGTTTTCTATATGATAAAAAACCAACTTGAAAAAACAACAAAGGTGCCACAAGCAGAGCTGTAACGCTGTGAGTGTATATTAATGCGCCAAAACTTAAGGAAGCAACTACAGACCATTTTGTAGATTTGTTGCGTAGTGCTCTGTCCATAGCCCAAACAGCTATTGGCATTATTGATAAGGCCATGGTTTCTGCCAAAGCCCCTCTAAACAAGACGTTGAAAGCTAGATAAGGGGACGTTTGATAGACAACAGCTGCTGTAAGGCCAGACCATGGGCCCCAATAATCGCGTACCAGATAAAATACAGCCAACCCTGACAAGATGATGCAGACACCAAGAGCTATATGTAAAGCCAAAGGATATATAGGTCCTAGGCTGTGTATACCCGCTAGAAAATAGGAACTTAAAGGAGCGTAAAAGTTGTATAGCGGATATCCGAACCCGTGAGCCATATGGGGCGTCCAGCGCGGAAACCAGTGACCAAGCTTAATAAGTGTTTCCAGTCCTAGAGCTTTGTGTATGTGGAACACACCGTCATCTGAACAAGTCATGTATGTCTTAATAAGAGGAGAGGCAGAGAAAAAACCAAACAATGCTACAGTGATCTGTGGCAGGGTCCGTCGGTATGCTAGAAGGACAACATTGTACATTGTTGTAATGTGCTCTACAGTTAGCCTTTTGGCAAATTCGAACCAGGCGAAGATTCAATAATCTGTCTTATCGCAGATGATGATGTGTCGACACGGAACAGGTTTTCAGGTAGTTCGTCAAATAGTCCTTTGAACTGTTCAGGTATATTAAGGTCACTTACTGTGTGATAAGACCCTTCCCAGTGTCGTCCTGCTACCAGAAAACGGCAACCTGTTTTGTTGAAGGAGGATAAGAAACCCATCACCTTTGCGCTGTCCCCACCATAATATTTGTTTTGTAGAATACGCAAAGCTGTGTCGTAACCAACCACAAACACTGCGTTAGGGAAATATAATGCTTTTTGTGCAAACAAGGGCTCTCTTGTCAGAACTACTTCATGTGGCCACTGGAATTGACATAACAAACTACATATTTCAGAATGACTAATTTGTCCTTTGTCTGCATTTTGTACAGACAGGTCAAACAGCACATTCCGTCCTAGCATGCGTGATGCGGCTTTGGCTAGTTCAGAGTGACCAATATGAAAGGGATTAAAAGCGCCGGAAAGGAAAGCAAGACCGTGCAATTTGCTATGCTCAGACAAGGTGCCGTCTGAGCGAACTTTGACAATATCAGTATTGCCTGAAAGGAGTTTTTCTATAGGATCAAATGATGGGATATTCGTAGCTATAATTTTTTCTTTCTTTCTAAGACTAAGAGGTAAAAGAGATTTAATACCACTAGACTTAGCAATCCCATTCAGAACAATTTTGCTAACAAGTGTTTCTTCGTCAATTCGATTTCGTGCGCCTTTCTCAAAAGTTATAGAGTACTGAGAAAGTGCTGTGTTGTCTAACACAGCTATACGGCATCCATGCTTTCCTCGTTTGTTGTAGTCTGTAGCAATAGTAGCTGTGCATCCTATACCTATTATAGGGGTTTCGCCAGCACCTAAACGTAAGCCTCTTTGATAAGCTCGAGTTGCCATAGCTGTTGCTATGTTTGAAGCAACAAATCGGTCAGGAGTTTTTCCTAGAAGCTCTATTGTAGATAGGCTTGCATAACGGTCGGTCGCCTCTAACACAGTTTTTGATGAGCCGCCTTGACTATGGAGCCAAGCAAGTGCTAAGGAGCCAGCTCCAGCGAACTCATACACTAATCTATGTTGAGTTGCGTGAATTTTTGAAACAATACTTTCAACCAATGAGTATGACATTTTGTTCGTATTATACGCTCCAAACTATTCAAAAGCCACAACAAAATTCAAAGCTAGCATTAGAATTTATTATACACATAGCATGAATGTTTTTACCCAAACAAAGGTAGAAACCAATTAATATGGCTTCTAACAAGATAGCACAGTACATGCTCCTCAAGTATAATTGTTGGCGATGCAGATTGCCTCCTCTATGAGGATTCCTTAGGTAGAATTGATATAACACTAGCAAACATAGGATGCTAACAGAAAAACTGGGTTATTGTAAGGTTTTGTAAAGTCTATGTAGGCAATTGTAGGGAGATTAAGATGGAAATTGGCTTGGTGAAAACTACAGATATTAACGGCCAGATGCGTGCTGCGTATCTAGATTACGCTATGAGCGTAATAGTTGCTAGAGCGCTGCCCGATGTTCGGGATGGACTCAAGCCAGTGCATAGACGCATACTATATGCAATGCATGATATGGGACTACGATCAAATTCCTCTTTCAAGAAATCTGCTCGAATAGTTGGCGAAGTGCTTGGTAAATACCACCCACATGGGGATCAGGCGGTGTATTTCGCTATGGCACGTATGGCGCAGGATTTCTCTATGCGCTACATAATGGTCAATGGTCAAGGTAACTTTGGTTCGATTGACGGCGATGCTCCGGCAGCTATGCGTTACACAGAGGCAAAACTTGCCACTACAGCAGAAGAGATGTTGCTTGACATTGCTAAAAACACGGTTGATTGGGGCAACAACTTTGACGAATCTCTGCAGGAGCCTTTAGTTCTCCCTGCTCGCATACCTAATCTGTTATTGAATGGTGCTTCTGGCATAGCGGTAGGTATGTCTACCAATATACCACCTCACAACTTGCGTGAACTAGCTGATGCAATTCGCTATTTGATTGATCGAGACGATATTCTAAAAACAATAGACAAACATAGTGACAAAGCCACCTCAATTCTGACCAGTAAATTTGGAATGTCGACTCTACAAGCAGAAGGAGTTGTATCAGCCATATTGCATGATAACAACCAGAGTGAGGTTGATGATATAGAACAACCTGATAGTCTTGATGGTTTGGCTAAAGATATGGGTGAGGCCTCTGTATCAGAACTTATGGTGTTTGTTAAGGGGCCGGATTTTCCAACAGGAGGAGTTATAGTAGGAGGAGAAGGAATCGTTTCGGCTTATAGCACTGGTAAAGGCAAAGTGGTAATAAGAGCTTTGTCAGAAATTGAGGAGGTTGATGGTTCACGACACAGTATTGTTATAACAGAAATTCCTTATCAACTGAACAAAACTAGTCTTATTGAAAGAATAGCGGATTTGGCTCGATCTGGGAGAATTAAGATGATATCTGATCTTCGAGATGAGTCGGATCGTAATGGTATGAGAATAGTTGTGATTTTGAAGCGTGGCGCACACCCACAATCAGTTCTCAACCAACTATACAAATATACAAGTTTACAAAGCAGTTTCTCTGTACAGTTGTTGGCTCTGGTTGATGGAGAACCGCGACTCTTGTCCTTACGACGAGCTCTTCAATTGTACATCAGCCATCGCCAGGAAATAATTACTCGGAGATCACAACATGACTTAGACAAAGCCCGTGACAGGGCTCATGTGTTAGAGGGTCTACTCCTGGCAATTGCTGACATAGACAAGGTGATACAAACTATTCGCCAGGCGAAAGATGCAGAAGTTGCACGAGAACAACTAATTAGTAAATTCAAGCTTAGTGATGTGCAAGCCGGCGCAATACTAGATTTACAGCTTCGTCGATTGGCAGCGCTTGAACGCATGAAAATCGAGGAGGAATATAGTCAGACTAAGGAATTAATAGCTCAACTAGAAGACTTGTTAGCGCACCCCAAGAAAATCCTAGGATTAATTAAAGATGATTTAAATGATGTGGTTGAATCGCACGGCGATGAGCGCACTACTCGTATAGCTTACGGCGCTAGCGACATATTGAGCATGGAAGATATGGTGCCAGATGAAAGCGTGTTAGTTACTATAACATCGCGAGGGTTCATTAAGCGTATGCCTCCCCAAGAATTCCGAGCTCAACGTCGGGGAGGTAAGGGTGTTATTGGTCAAGGAATGAGAGATGAGGATGAAATAGAACATCTATTTTCTGCTCGTTCGTTACAAACTATTCTGTTTTTCTCAGACAAAGGGAAAGTATATTCACAAAAAGCATTTTATATTCCGGCTGCTCGACGTACCGACAAAGGAATAGCTTTACACAATATCTTACCTTTAGCTTCCGAAGAAAGAATAACCGCTGCAGTACCAGTGCCAAGCTTTGCTGACGCTGAATATTGCACAATGGTTACTCGTAACGGAAAAACCAAACGAGTTGCCTTAAGTCAATTTGATTCTGTGAGACCGTCGGGTCTGGTTGCAATAAAATTGGCGAACGATGATGTTCTTGGTTGGGTTCATTTGACAGTGGAAGAACAGCACATCATCATTATTACAGAGCAGGGACAGGCGCTGCGATTTAATAGCAATTTGGTACGGAGTATGGGAAGAGCAGCAGCAGGAGTTAAGGCAATAAATCTTAGGAAAGGCGACCGTATTGCAGGAGTTGTAAGCGTAACAGAAGGAGGGCAGCTTCTCGTTGTCACATCCAACGGGTATGGCAAAAGGACCGAGATGCGGCAGTACAATCCGAAAGGTCGGGCAACTATGGGAGTGGCGACCATATCGCGGACGGCCGTAGCTACTGTTACTGGCCCTATAGTAGCGGTTCGCAGTGTACATCCAGATGACCAGATCACAATTATATCTGTCAATGGTCAAGCATTGCGTACTAAAGTTGAAGATATAAGGCTTTTGGGCCGTGCGACCAAAGGAACTCGCCTTATAAATCTTAAGGAAGGCGATACAGTTGCTTCAGTAGCGCGTTTGGCTGCAGCAGAGCTGCAAGAAGCCAAGGAAAAAAACCTCAAACACGAATCAGAATAATCCTATGAACATGATGCTCAAACCAGGTCCTCTGACCTCATGTTTATTAGAAGCGGACCCATTTGTTTTGGCTGAGATGATGGTAGCTTTCGCTAATGGTGATGGTGGGTCTATTGTTGTTGGTAAAGATGGTGATGGTAATGTAAGCAACCCACCTGTTTATGTTGAAGAACTTGAAGGTGCACTGCATCAAGCCGAGCAAATGTGTAGGCCAGTTATTCAAACAGGGTGGGAGCAATTTGAACTAGAAGAAGGAACAGTGTTTGTGGTACGAGTCGTCCGTAGCCCCGAACTACACGCTTTAGCGGACGGGAGGGTTGTTATCAGAGCAGGTTCAGATAATAGGCCTTTGTCCGGTGACGAGATCCGTTTGTTGGCTGCCTCTAAATCAACCGGAGAATTTGAGTCTGAAACAGTGGCCGGTGCCAAGACAACAGATTTTGACGATGATGTGATATCTGAATACATACAAAAACTGGCATCGCGTCGCCACAAGGATGCTTCAAGAAACACAGACGAGTTGTTGTTTGAGGCAGGTGCTATAACAAGGGATGGTATTCCTACTGTTGCAGGAATGTTGTTGTTTGGAAAGGAGAGCCATGTTGTGTTGCCTCAAAGCGGACTGGTATTTGTTAGATTTGTAGGTACTGACCCAAGAGGTTCAGATGGAAAGGCAGGATATGGACGTAGAGAGGAAATAAACGGACCGTTAGCCCGTGTTGTTGAGAATACTTGGGATGTAATACATGAAGAAATGACAATAAGTGCAGTGGTGGAAGGTCTTGAGCGTGAAGAGAAGCCAGAGTACCCACCTTTTGCCGTAAGAGAGGCTTTGGTCAACGCAGTGTGTCACCGTGACTATCGTTTGCAAGGAAGGCGAGTAGAGGTCCGTATGTTTGCTGATCGCATGGAAGTTATAAGCCCAGGCGGATTACCCGGATTTATAACCGTAGACAATATAGTGGATGAACACTTTTCTCGAAACCCTAGGGTAGTGAAAGGGCTTTTCCAGTGGGGATATATCGAGGAGCTTGGTTTAGGTATAGATCGAATGATTGAATCTATGGTTCTGGCAGGGCATCCGCCTCCTGAATTCAAGGCTCGACCACACGTATTCACTGTTACTCTATATAACAATCGAAGTCGAAAAATTATACCGAAATGGCAAGGTAATATGAACGAGCGTCAAATGCGGGCAGTGGAGTTTGTTCAAACCAATGGGAGGATAGCTAACCGCGAGTATCAACAATTATGTCCAGATGTGAGTCCAGAAACACTGCGGTTGGATTTGTCAGATATGGTAGATAAAGGATTGCTTCTTAAGATTGGTGCAAACAAAGGCACTTACTACATACTTAAGTGAGCCTAAGTAGATTCAATATATCCCAAATATATCCCAAAATTGTCTGGGATATACAAACCATAAATTTGCTGAAACAAAAGTGGATGTTCTTCAGTAAAATCTATTGTTCAGATGATTGTTTTTGCTTCAAACGAGCTTTTTTCCCGGTCAGGGCGCGCATGTAGTACAGCTTTGAGCGTCTTACTTTAGACCTGCGTGTTACAGATACTTTAGCAATGCGTGGAGATCTTAACAAAAACGTTCTTTCCACTCCTATACCATGAGATGCTATTCTACGAACCGTGAAGCTGGCGCTGTTGCCACTACCACGTGTTTTTATTACGGTACCTTTAAACTCTTGCACGCGCTCTTTGTCTGCTTCTTTTATTATCACCTCAACTGTCACTGAATCCCCAGGTTTAATTTCAGGGATATTGGGATTCACAGCAGCTTCGATAGATTGTCTTATGTGTTCCTTCATTTTGTGCGCCTCTGGCCTATTTAGGTTCTAATTGCTAACGACATCTAATGTAATGTGTACAGCGCGGCATTATAACACAACATTACATTAGATGATGGAAGGGTGTCGCAAGTCAGGTAATAAACCATGTGTTATATGAAGCATATATATTCCAATTGGTATAATTAGACAGCAAGTTATAAACAGGGATTGGGTTTTATATGGCACTAGAAAAAATTGTAGTCGTAGGAGCTCGGGAGCACAATCTCAAGAATGTTGATGTGAATATACCGCGCGATAAACTTGTGGTGATAACTGGACTGTCTGGTTCAGGAAAATCATCCTTAGCGTTCGATACTATTTTCGCTGAGGGTCAACGCCGATATGTGGAATCCTTGTCAGCCTACGCTAGACAATTTTTGGGTCAACTGGACAAGCCCGATGTTGATTACATCGAAGGACTTAGTCCTGCAGTTTCAATAGACCAAAAAGGTGTGAGCAAGAACCCACGGTCGACAGTAGGTACAGTCACAGAGATATACGACTATCTTCGCTTGTTGTTTGCACGCATAGGTATACCGCACTGTCCTCAATGTCAACGGCGAGTTAGTAAACAGAATGCAGATGGTATTGTTCAATCGGTGAGAAAACTTCCGGCTGGCAGCCGGATTATGTTGCTAGCACCTTTAGTGAAAGATCGCAAAGGTGAACACAAGCGACTGCTGGCCGATGTGCGCAGATCAGGCTTTTTGCGCGTGATCATTGATGGAGAGATACACGATGTCAACGAGATTGTCAGTGATCAGGATGAAAGTGATAATGATTTGACTTTGGACCGAAATAAGACACATAATATTTATGTTGTAGTTGATAGACTAATACTTCCTAAAGCCAAAGAAGACGATAAGCAGACGCTGAGTGAGTTTTCGACCAGGTTAACCGATTCGGTAGAGACTGCACTTAGGGTTGGGGAAGGCTCGCTTGCAGTGCAGTTTGTGGAACCTGGAGCTCAGAAAATATTGCTAAACGAGTCCTTGCTTTTTTCTGAATATTTCGCGTGTGCACATTGTGGTATCAGCCTTCCAGAGCTTGAGCCGCGCTCATTTTCATTTAATTCTCCTCATGGTGCCTGTACTGACTGTCAGGGACTTGGGCATCGACTTGAGGTTGATGAGGATCTTATCATTCCAGACAAGAGTCGCTCTATAGATGATTCCGCAATAGTTGTAATGGAATGGCGCAGCGGCACGCACAGATACAGAGACAATTACGTTTGGCAGGTACTAAAAGATACATGTGAATATTACAATATTCCAACTGACAGACCAATATCTGAATTAACAAAGGATCAGCTTGGTATCTTGCTGCATGGAAATGGAGACGAGGACATTGCTGTATCCTATATTGACAGTAGCGGCAACAATGCGGTAAGGACTAAAAGATTCGAAGGTGTAGTGGGCAATCTGCAACGCCGATATCGAGATACTAACTCAGATTATATGCGGCGTAAGATAGAATCTTATATGACACAACACAATTGCAATAGTTGTGGTGGCAAACGACTTAGGGCTGAAGTGTTGGCTGTTACTGTTGGCGGAAATAACATAGTCGATATTACTAATTGGCCAGTTACCAGTGTGATGGATTGGTCTAATCAATTGTTGTCATCTGGGCTCAATAAAAGGGAGATTGCAATTGGTCGCCAGATACTTAATGAAATCAACACTCGTCTAAGGTTTATGATTGATGTTGGACTTAACTATTTAACACTGGCTCGGTCTACGGCATCTCTTTCTGGTGGAGAGGCGCAACGCATACGGCTAGCAACCCAAATAGGATCGCAGCTTACAGGTGTTTTGTATGTCCTAGATGAACCTTCGGTAGGCTTGCATCAACGTGACAACGCTAGGCTTATTAGCACCTTAAAAAGCATGAGGGATTTGGGAAATACCGTATTGGTTGTAGAACATGATGAAGAAACAATACGTGAAGCCGATTGGGTTGTTGATCTTGGCCCAGGAGCTGGTAGCAATGGTGGAGAAGTAGTAGCACAAGGCACTACTCAAGACATCATAAAGAACAAAAATTCATTAACAGGTGATTATCTTTCAGGAAGGAAATGTATAAAAGTACCAAAATTACGCAGAGAGGGCAACGGAAAGCGGTTGATAGTGCGCGGAGCACGTGAGCACAATCTTAAAAATATTGATATAACGATACCGTTGGGGAAAGTAGTATGTATAACAGGGGTATCAGGATCTGGCAAGAGTACGTTAGTTAACGATGTTTTGTATCGCGCTGTAGCAAAGAGTCTGCATGGTGCACGTATGAGCCCAGGAGACCATGATGAAATTGAAGGGATTGATTTAATTGACAAAATAATAAATATAGATCAATCTCCGATAGGACGTACTCCGCGCTCTAATGCTGCTACCTATGTCGGGTTGTTTGACCATGTACGTAAATTGTTTTCGGAGCTGCCAGAGAGCAAAATTAGAGGCTATAAACCAGGCCGGTACTCTTTCAATGTTAAAGGTGGGCGATGCGAAGGATGTCAAGGTCAAGGTCAACTTAGGATTGAAATGCAATTTTTGGCCGACATTTATGTCCCATGTGAAGAATGCAATGGAGCTCGCTATAATCGTGAGACGCTTCAGGTTAGGTTTAAGGGTTTGACGATAGCTGACGTACTTGCTATGAGCGTAGATGAATCCACAGAAATCTTTAGTGGTTTTGCGTCCATGATGCGCAAGCTGTCGACACTTCAGTCGGTAGGATTAGGATATATAAAAATTGGTCAGTCTGCTACTACATTGTCGGGAGGCGAAGCGCAACGCGTAAAGCTTAGCAAGGAGTTGTCAAGACGTTATACAGGACGAACGTTGTATGTGCTTGATGAGCCGTCAGTTGGACTACATGCGTCTGATGTAGAACGACTTATAGGTGTACTAGGAAACTTTGCTGATATAGGTAATACTGTTGTGATTATTGAACATCATCCTGACATAATCAAAGTAGCTGATCATATTATTGATTTGGGTCCAGAGGGCGGTATTGATGGAGGGTACGTTATAGCTGACGGTACACCAGAAGAAATCGCTGCTGTAACCAACAGCTATACTGGCCAATTTTTGAGGGAATTACTGGTATCTTGAGTACGAAGCAAGGGCAGCAGTACGTCGAAAAAATAAAAGAGCATGCTCACAGTTTAGGATTTTCCTTGTGTGGAGTTACAACACCAGAATCTCCTATGCATCTTGAAGAATATCATAAGTGGTTGTCGGATGGACTCCATGCTGATATGAAATATATGAGTAACGAGCGTGCTCGTCACATGCGCGCGAACCCCAAAGATATATTTCCGGATTGCAAATCTATATTGGTCGTAGCTACTAATTATTACCAGGGCGAGCTTTCAGGTACAAGTGCTGACGTTATCCCAGGAAAGGTAGCTAGATATGCATGGGGGAAGGACTATCACACAGTAATGAAACATCGTTTACAAGAGCTGATGGGTTTTGTGGAATCTGTGGTTGGTAAGCCTGTGAAGTACCGCTTGTATGTTGATACTGGCCCATTGCTAGAACGCGAATTGGCACAAAGGGCTGGATTGGGATGGATAGGTAAGAATACAATGCTGATAAATCACAATGTTGGGTCATGGACATTGTTAGCAGAAGCTATGTTGGATCTATGGTTGCCTCCTGACGAACCTTACGTTGTTGACAGGTGTGGAAGCTGCACATTTTGTATTGACGCATGCCCAACTGACGCTATCATGTCAGAACCTCGGCGGATTGATAGTAACAAGTGTATTTCCTATCTAACCATTGAACATAGAGGTACTATTTCTTCTGATAAAAGAGCCGATCTACACGACTGGGTGTTCGGTTGTGATATATGTCAAGATGTGTGTCCTTGGAACAACAGGTTTGCAACAGACGAACATGACGTTGATTTTGCCCCAGTTTATCCTCTGCCACACTTGAGTCCACATAAGCTGCTACAGATGGATCAGGCTGAGTTTAGCGGGACTTTTAGTGGAAGTCCAGTTAAACGAACAAAACGAAGCGGTTTACTTAGAAATGCTAGTGTGGTGCTTGGTAATAATCGTGACAATAAGTCAATACATGTTCTAGCAGACTCTCTTGTTGAAGACCCAGACCCGATAATTAGAGCCCATTCTGCATGGGCTCTAGGACAGATTGGTGATACAAGGGCCGTGAATTTACTCAATTATGCTTTCGATAATGAGGCTGATACTGACGTACTGGTTGAGATAAAATCTGCTTTAGAAGAGTTGTCTAACCAGAAGAAGTGGCAGTAGCGGAAGGCTCAGGTGTTGGAGTGTCGGAAGGTTGTCGTGTTGGAGTAGCTGGTGTCAACGAGATTACATCGACAGGTATACGTACTATTTGGCCAACATTTAGAATATCAGGATTCTCTGAAAGCCCCTCATTTTCTGCAAGAATTGCATCAAGTGTTGTGTTGAACTCATCTGCAAGCAATTGCAAGATGTCCCCTGGACGGATTGTGTGCTCAATTATAGACCCAGGAACGAATTCTTCCGGTATTGGTGTCAGGGTAGGGGATTGATAACCTGGAGGCGGCACAAGTATTTCTTGACCAACTTGCAGAAATGAAGTTAAGTCAACACCTTGGTTTGTGTTGAATGAAATTAAGTCCTGTATATCGATTTCATATTCTTCAGCCACAAAATATAGTGTGTCACCTTCTTTAATGACATAACTAATAGGACCGCTTCGTGTAGATGTAGGAGTAATCGTACTGGTTTCTGTTGGAATAAAAAGCGTAGAAGTTGGCTGTACAGGCGTGTTGGTAAAGACGGTAGTCATTGTAGGTGTAGCAAATAGACTTAGTGCAACTAAACTGTCTTGGCCCATTTGTTGCCATGCGTATACTGCACCTCCTAGTAATCCAACAATTAGCACTATAGACAAGCCTATACGCCATATTCTGTTTGTTGAACTATCGTTAAGTGACAGACCCGTCTTGTCCTTCATTTTATATCTTTTATTTATCCTAAGGTAACAATAATACTAAATGTATTGTACCCTAAATTGTTGCCAATTATGCTTTATACTTGTGGTACCCATTCAGACACATAAATATATGAATCTTACTAATATACAAAACCAGTTTAATGATCATGCTGAGAAATATGTGCGAAGCCCATTTTTTTCAACTGGGGAAAGCTTGGATAAAATGATTGAATTGTTGCAAAAACCCAAAATCAACCGAGCTCTTGACGTTGCTACAGGTGCAGGACACACAGCAATGAGACTGTGTTCGATTTCAGATTATGTTGTCGCGGGAGATGTTACTGTACCTATGTTAAAAGCTGCACGTGAACTGATGGTAGAAAATAAAGCAAACAACGTTAGTTGTTGTCAGCATGATGCTCACATGCTCCCGTTTCCAAAACAGACTTTTGATTTAGTAACCTGTCGAATTGCTCCTCACCACTTCACTGATGTCTTAGGATTTTTGGAAGAGGTTGTTCGTGTTAGCAGACCGGGTGCATCTGTTGGAATAATAGATAGTTGTACACCTGCACAACCATCAGCTGCCAGGTATATCAATGCGTTTGAAAGATTGCGCGATACTAGTCACAACCATTCATATACTGGGTCGGATTGGAAGAGTTTCTTTTATGAAGTCGGATTGGAAATTGAATACTTGGAGCATTACAAAAAGACACTAAGTTTTCGTGCGTATTGTGATAGAAAATCAATTTCGAGTCAAAGGAGAACACAACTCGAAGTAATGCTTTTTCAGGCCCCAGAAGCGGCCCTTAAATATTTAAACCCAAGAAATATCAATGGTGAGTTAGTGTTTGATTTGCAAGAAGTGTGTGTTGTGGGACGATTCGTTGTTTGATAATACGGACATTACATTCTTGTGGAAAGTGTTGTATAAATAGAGCAACTATGAAATATCACATACATACATTAGGATGCCAGATGAACATTGCCGATAGCTTAAGACTGGCTTCCGGATTGGAAAAACTTGGTGCTACGAAGACAGAAGACATTGCGGAAGCTGACATAGCTGTTCTTAATACATGCGTAGTACGGCAAAGTGCGGAAGACAGAGCTTATGGCTGGTTGAATCGTGTAGGTGAAATCAAAAGAAATACTAGACCAGATCTCACAGTTGGTTTAATGGGTTGTTTAGTTGGTGTAAAAGGGAACAAGAAGGTTGCTGGTACATTTCCGGATATAGATGTGTTTTTGCCTCCGTCAGACCCTGAGCCATTGCTAAATCTTGTTGAACAACAGACAGAAAAAAGGTCCGAGACAAACATTGTTGGCAGGCGTCATTCTATACAGGACGGGGAACTAGTCCTTCCTGCTGAGGATTGTGGGACCACTTTTGTTAGCTATGTGCCGGTTGTATATGGGTGTTCCCATGCTTGTACATTTTGTATTATTCCTTTTCGTCGGGGTATTGAGAGATCAAGACCTGTTGATCAAATTGTGGCTGAATGTAAATCATTAGCATTGCAAGGTGTAAAGGAGATCACTTTGTTAGGCCAGATAGTTGATAGATATGGGTATGACTTGCAGGATGACTCAAACCTAGCTTTATTGCTTGAGCAAGTACATGATATTCAAGGATTAGAACGAATTCGGTTTTTGACCTCACATCCTAACTATCTTGATGATGAGCTACTTAGAACAGTTGCTGATTTGCCGAAAATATGCGATCACATTGAGGTGCCAGTCCAATCAGGTAACAACGAAATTCTGGAAAAAATGCGCCGTGGATATACAGTTGAACAATATAACAAGTTGATTGAGCGTATACGTGAGTTTATGCCCAAGGGATCTATTTCATGTGATGTAATTGTGGGCTTTCCTGGCGAGACAGAATCTCAGTTTAAGGACACTTGTGATTTGTTGTCGCAACACAAATTTGACAAAGTTCATATTGCTAAATATTCACCACGTCCAGGCACTGTTTCTGCAAGGCGCATGGAAGATGATATTCCTGCTAAAGTAAAAGAAAATCGTCGCAAAACACTAGATGATATCCAAGCATCAGTTCAGTCTGATATCAACCTGCAATTACTTGGAAATAAAGAGGAGGTGCTAGTGGAGGGGTATCAGAGGGATAAGTGGCGTGGTCGAACTCGGACCAATAAACTTGTGTTTTTTGAAGATGATCGTGAATGGGCCGGCAATCTTGTTGATGTTGAAATTAAATGGACTGGACCATGGTTTATGGAAGGTAAATTAGTTGCTCCTTGATTGGAACAAAAATATCAGTCTTTCGCGTGCTACGCGTGTTAGGGATGTAAACAAAAAAACCCAAAGTCTTCGTCAACGTTAATTTTTTTGTGGAGCTTGGTGTGGGTTGCTTGGAAACCGGTAAGTGATTCTACCCCTTGTAAGGTCATAAGTGGACATCTCTACTTTAACTCTATCGCCAAGCAGTATGCGGATATAGTAACGACGCATTTTACCGGATAGATATGCAAGCACTTCGTGTCCGTTTTCTAGAATAACACGAAATTGTGTGCCAGGTAGAGCTTCAGTAATTGTGCCTTCTACTTCTATTTTATCTTCTTTTTTGGCCATGTAAGTTTTGTTTACGTAGACTAAATCAATTTAGTATGGTCTACGCCTGCGTTGGCGTAACCGCCTAATAGCTTTCTTTTTTTCAATACGCCGCATTTCACTTTTTGAAACAAACCATCGTTTTTGTCTAACAGCAGCAAGATTACCACTTCTCATTACTTTCTTACGAAAACGACGGAGAAGATCTTCAGGAGATTCATTTGGTTTGATTGTTACTTTCGTCATGACCATCACCTCCTTGTGTAGAACTATCTGTCTCGCCGTTGATGACATCAGTAGAATCGACAGATTCTTGATTGTTTGAAATAGAATCGATATCTGTGTCTGTGTCTGGCAAAGTTTCCTCGTCGTCAGACATACTGGATTCCTGAGCTGCATGTGATTCTGATAAAGTAAGACTAACACGGTGTCTCTGAACGTCTAAACTTACTATTTTTAAGTTGATATCATTACCCACCACAATGATATCTTCAGCGTCTTCAGGTATTTGACTGTTGTGCAATAGTCCCTCGATGCCTTCACCTAGGTCTATAAAAGCACCGAAGTCGAGCACACGAGTGATTTTACCGACGATGTCTTGTTCTGGAGCAAGACGTTCTTCTACAGAGTCCCATGGACTAGGCAACAACTGTTTGATACTTAATCCTATACGCTGTCTCTTGCGGTCTATCTTAATTACCATCACTTTAACTTCTTCCCCAGGTTGCACAATGTTTTTGGGATGGTCTACTTGTTGCCATGCTAATTCGGACACATGCACAAGTCCGTCTGCAGCACCTAAATCTACAAAGGCTCCAAAGTCTCGCACGTTAATAATTGTGCCATCTAAAACTTGTCCTTCATATAGTTCTGAAATTAGCTGGTCTTTCTGATCCGCACGAATTGATCGTTGAGCTGCTCGCTGGGATAATACTAGTCTGTGTCGCTGACGATCTACTTCTATAACACGGACATCAATCTCTTTACCTACCATACCCTCTAGGAGTTCTCTACGTCTTGCTTCAGCTATACCTCTAGATATTCCAACAACGTGTGATGCTGGCACAAACCCTGGAAGCTCAAGGTACGTTACAATGATACCTCCTCTATTAAAGCTTTCCACAGTCCCTTTCACAATGTCACCTGAATTTAACAGTACTTCAGCGTCCTTCCAAGATTGGTGTTGAAGCGCTTGATATACGGATAATATAGGATGTTTGGCCCCATGTCCGTGAACTGTTACTAGAACGTCAATTTCAGAACCTACTTCATACTCATCAATAGTTTTGTCTGCTCTCTCTATATCAGAATTTGGTACCAATCCCTCTCGTTTGAGGCCTAAATCTACTAGCACACCCTCAGAACTAATTTCCACAATACTTCCTTTGATAAGTTCGCCTTGTTCAGGTTGCGCCACTTCAATATAAGATTCAAGCATTGCAGCAAAGTCGTTTTCTTCAGTTTGGGGGTTTGGTGTATATGACATGTAATTCTATATATGCATTTATCTATATTTATCTATATGAATTAAAACAAAAATCGGCATCATTAAGACTCAGACAAGATGCCGAAGCTTTAATTTTGTGGTTTTTTGTTGTAAATAATCGTAAGGTTATAACAATATTACTCACTCAATAAATGACTGCTGATTGGTGTAAGAAAGTTGTTCCACCAACTTGCAGGCGTGCAATTTGCACCACTCCTTTTCCGAAATAACTAAAATATCAGGAGGGCATTATACCTCTGCTATGTGGGCAAGTCAAACTTGAATTGGTTTATTAGGATAAATTATGGTGTGAAACTCAGTTCTATTTTATTGTTTCCACTGGGTATAATCAGCACCCCATTTTCGATTCTTGTGCCGGAAGGTCCCGAAATTGTATTGGGTTGAGTCGGCAAAGCCCATCTATAACCACCAGGTGGACTTGCACCAGACAGTTTTAAAGTTAGCTTACCATCCCACCCGTTTTCGGTTGGGACAATATCATTGTGTGTATGAATGTTGATTTTTCCATAGTGTGTTGGAGCATTGTTGAGTGTTATTTCTCGAGATTCAGTTAACCACCATTCCGGGGCGCCTTGCAACAACACTAAAGCATTGTTGTGTTCCGATATAAGCATTTCCCTTACTAGAGTAGCGTAGCTAGCAGCGGCCCAAGCATGTGGCATGTCACCACCTGAAAACCCTCCATTTAATGGATTAACTTGTTCTGCCCATGCGTAGGTGCCGGGCAGTGTTTGGTTTTGTAAAGTCCAACTCAATATTTGATGAAACACATCAGTACGATTTATTTTCAAGTATGCGTGGGCTAGCTCAAGACCGCCGTAGGGCCAGAATTGGCCACCTAAGTGGCGAAAACCTCCATTGTCTGGTTCTATCCATAGTTTGTGGTATGTGTCAAATGATTTAGAAATTAGGTTAGTGTTTCTTGGAATCACTTCGCTAGGCCATAATGCAGATACAGTCCCGCGTGCCATTGCAGATCCATTGGTAGACTCTATTGCTCCAGGAATGTATGCAGGATCTGGTCCCATAACCACCTTAACAGAATCAAGTATTGCTGCTCTGAGAGTGTTAGCTTCTAAAAGCATCCAGGTAGCATCATCGTGTTGACCCAACTCTTTTGCTATAAAAGCGGCTTGCTCGAGTCCAGCAACTGCCCAGAAGTTATCCCAATAGTGGTGCCAATCGGCAGGTCCTAAATCCTCTGCACTTTTACTTGGCGGCAATAGTCCTTTAGTTGCATTATCAGGGTTTTTGTTTTCTGATATTAAGTTTGAAATATATAATGCGGCCAAACGTATATTTGGATACCATTCTCTGATTTGTGAAACATTGTTGGTATAGCGGTAATATTGATATGCTAAGAATATTGACTGGCCTTGCGAATCCCATTCGTTGTCATCCCATGGCGTGTTCTTGCCACGTATTGGTGGTATGCGCCCATCTTTATCCTGTGATTTGAAAGTTGAAGTAACAGTATTTCGTACATTTTCCGTATGACCAAATTGGAGTGAAGCTAGTCCTGTGTATGCTGCATCTCTTACCCACACTGCATCATGTGCAAGTGGACCAGGATGAGGACCATCAGGATCTAATGATAGTAATAAGTACCCTAAGGATGCGTTTAGAGCATTTTGTACCGATGAGTCAGGAAGTGCTATAGTGACTTTCCCAGTTTCTTGAGACCAATGCTTTATGGTTTTTTTGAGTTGTTGGTCAATTGGAAGTCTTACATTTGGAAAACCCATTTCAGAAGTTTCAGGAAATGCAAAATGGAAATCTTTAGTCTCGCCCGGATTAATATCAACAGGATATGACCATAGGGCAGCTAAAGACCCATAGGCGGAGTCAGTTACAATTTTTCCGGAAGGAACAGTTCCGTTTAAAGCTGCATACATAGTATTGACTAGCAGGTCAGCTCCTGTGTGTTTGGCTGGTATAGCAGCAGTCAGGAAAGGTTTGTTGTTCACCCACATTTTTTGTTTGTGTTGAGTGTTTAATTGACATATAGGCACAGAGTTGGCATTTGTTGCAAAGGGTCTGACAGCCAACACCATATCTAATTTAATATGATTTTGACCGACATTTTCAAGTTTCACTTTCCATCGAATAGCTTCATTGTTGTGATCTCCAAAAAGTGTGTTAGTGACGATTACGTCCGCACTTTTCCATTCCCAAGTTGGTATAGGTGCTTGTGATCCTGATAGGGAAAACTTAATTTTGCTTGGATCGGCATAAGTCAGAAGCTGTTCGTTTCTGTGATAGAGCCATATTTCAGTCCTTGGTGCTTGTGCCCAAGGACTGACTGATCCGTCAGATGATACAAGAGCTTCCTCGGACCCTTTTGAATTTCCCGTCATGGTCCATGAATAAGGTTCGTTTTTTGACCATGCTGGCATTGGCCAATCCGGATATGTAGACGCTTGTAAAGAAGCGTACTGTAAAGGTGTTATTACTACTCTAGGGTCTTGGCCGAGAATCACAGGTTGCTTAATACCACCATAGCCTCCTTTGTCAACAATCCGTATGGACAAATG
This sequence comes from Anaerolineales bacterium UBA3001, assembly GCA_002346435.1. GTDB lineage: Bacteria > Chloroflexota > Anaerolineae > Anaerolineales > UBA11657 > UBA11657. The sequence goes on along the minus strand of DDZT01000049.1, from coordinate 36,776 downwards.
AATTTTGTCATCAGCTTTCCCGTATTTACCTAAATCCACAAGCGTGGTTTCAGGCCCCAAGTTAGCCCAGTTTTCTACTTGGTCACCGTTAATCCACAGTGTTGCAGAGTCGTCAACCTTTCCAAATCCTAGGTAAGTTTCAGGCCAATCAGGTAGTGTGATTTCTGTTGTGTACCATGCTACTCCGTTGTAATCGAACCCACTTGCTTCCCAAGGTTTACCGGGTGTTAATGAAACCCATTCATTCTTATCGGTAACACCATTTTTCCAGTCGTCTAATAAACCTACATCATTAGGGTCTAGACGGAATAACCAGCCATCACTAATTTGTTTCGAGATTGTGGCGCTTAGTACACATTCAGCATCGTTAGTTTGTGTAGAGTTAAGTGGAAATGTAGTGCAGCTAGTTAGAATCAATAGTACGGCTAACAACAATATATTGATGACAAAACTAACAGGTTGTGTGGCATAGAATGGGCGCCTTTCTTGGAAAAGCAATTCGGTGGTATTTAAAAGGCTTTCCTGCCTGTACTGTGTCGAGCGCACTATTTAATTGTTACAGGAATGGCTCCGGAAAGAGTATGCCAATTATTCCCGGGAGGTAAGCTGGTTTTACAGGAATCTGCTGTGTCTAAACAGATTACCATTTGTAGGTCATATGTACCTGCAGTATCAAATGACATCCAGTCTCTCCAGGAATACTCAGTACCCCCGCCCACTTTATCTGCGTCCCCATTGCCGTTGAAGTAACGTTTAATGTATGGGTTGGCATAAACTCCCCAGGCACCAAAGCTTTTGTCATCGGCAGATGTGTTACGTATTCTTAGATTCAAAAATATCTTCTCATTAACAGCATAGCTTGTGGTACATGGTGTGCCTACAGTGCAAGTTTTTTCTGCAGAGAAGTACGATCCTTCAATAGGACTACCTTCAGATGATACTGGAGACAGTCGCGATTCACTTACAGTAACAGGTATGGCGTCTGTGAGTATGTACCACTTGTCTCCGGGAGCTTTGCTACCCAAGCAGTTGGCTGCATTATCAAGGCATATTCCCATTTGTAAATAATGCAGTCCAGGGTTTGTTATGCTGATCGGGTGATTGTCCCAGCTATATTCTGTATTGGCACCTATTTGATCAGATGATCGGTCTCCGTTAAAAATATAAACAAAGTTCGGATATAAATTGGTGTGGACGCCCCAGGCACCAAAGCTCACATATGAACTACTGGAATTTACAATTCTCATATCCACATCAAACGATTCTCCTACTAGGAAGCGAGGAGTACTTATACCAGTGACAAAGTTGGCATCTATACTAAATGTTTTGCCAGAAATCGCATCACTAGAAGCAGGGTTAATACTTACTGATGCTTGTGTGGCAGTTGCAACTACGGTATCGGTAGCGATTGGTGTAGTGGTAGGAGTAGCAGGAGCCTGCACTATTGGTATGTTTTCTGTGCCACTTTCTATGTATACCCAATCGGCGGAGACCCACACACGATTACGTGCTCCGTAAGCAATCTGATACCATTTACCATCCTCAGATTTACCTGTGACTGGAGCTACGTATCCAGCGGGCTCACTGCCTAGTTTGTCGTAGTTGATACCTGGTCCAGCTCTAAAAAAAAGATTGTCAGTGAACTCAAGCGTTTTGGTGCCCGACTCTAGTTGATCAGACAGTGGAGTTGCTGTTGATGCAGGTGTGGAGGTGAATGTGAGTGCTGGCACTGGGCTGCTAGTAGAGGTAGCTAAGTCTTTAGGTTCTTCACTTAACGAAGGTTCTTCACCTAACGAAGTATCAATAGTGGAAGTAGAAACTGAATCAAGTGTTGCACTTAACACAGTCGGAACCAAGCTATCATCCACTGGTTCGCTTACAGAGTTGAATTGTTGTAGAGCACTTATAATTAAAGCTATACCACCTACTCCTAGGAGCACAATAGATCCAATTATGAGTATACTTCCCGATCGTTTAGAGTTGACCTGTTTAATTGTTAAATTCTCCGTTTAGTAATTTGTTTATAGATGTTTACGCTGTAATGTCAGTATATCATGGTAAACTAACGCAATTTTACAAGATGTACACTGTTATTATAGATTATTTAGTCATCTGTTAAGCATTAGTAAAAAGTTGTTGCTTGTGTTTATGTTTGTATTCCCCCAAAACTGCTGTAATGATATTGAATGCGACCCTGTCTCATTCCAAGAGTGTCTTTTCCACCAGCTAGCTGGCCTGATGGACTATGGAAAGTCCAATTAAAAGTCCATGATGATCCTGTGCCGCGCACCTGATCAATAGCAAATGTACCCGCAGGCAGCACTTCGTGGAGTAAATTTTGATACCAATTTTTAATGGATTGTATACCCAATAGAAGGCGCTGAGCATTGACGTGTCCAGCATTATCGTGATAAAGACTTGCGATTGAATCAATGTCTCTATTATTTAGCGCTTCTATATAATTATGAAGAGGGTCGTTAGGAACATTTGGAATAGTTGGTGCAGGAGCTACAATGTTAGGTTCCACGGATGTCGACAGCGGCCAGTTGAATCGAGCAACTGCATCCCACAAATCATGGTGTCCTGAACTAGTGGCCCAATCCCATGAATATGTGTTTGCGGCAATCAAACCAAGATCTAGGGCTTTTTGGTAAAAAACCTCTTGGTCATTTGCCGTTGCAACCCATCCTCCGGCTCCATATGCAGAACCAGTGGGAATTACAGGTCGTTGGTAACCCACTAGCCTTGCATCATCAAATTCTCCAACAGATCTCTCAAGTTGAGCACCAGCGTTATGTGCTTGTTCCCAGTAAACTTGTGGCATGTTAAAGTCGCATTTTTCCAGAAAAGCAGACCAGGGTAACTCACGATGGTATGTGGGAAATCTGTAAGAACTCAATGCAATAGGGTGGTTTGGCAATCCCTGTCTTAGGTCAGCCATAAACTGCCTAGCAGCTGCATCTTTACCGCGCCATTTGTATTCATGCTCTGCGTCAATCACATAAGCATCCAATTGTAGTTCGGTAGTACGTGCAACAGCAACTCTAGCTTCTCCAGATGGGTCGTTGCCTTTGACATAATGCCACCCCCAGACTTGAATCCCACGATTCTTTAAAGCTTGGGTTACCGAAGGAACAAGGTCATTATTGTTACGATCGTACCCGAATGGATATCTAGTGTCCGCGATCTTTATCAGTACATGGGTTAAATTAGCATCCGCTGCTTTTGAGGCTATTGCTTCTGCATCGCCTCCTTCACAATTGAGAATACGCCAAATAAAAAAACCTTTACCCTCTACTGCCACTTTAACCTCCACACAATTTCAATACGAGTGTTAAAATACATATGTATATACAAGTGGTAGCAATAAGTGTGCCTGAACAATCATAACCATATGCGACAAACATGAAATTTAGCTCATTTTCTAATAAACTGATTAAGGATTTGAACTCGGTAGACTATTCTTTAGTTGAGAAAGCCTACAAGTTTGCTGATAGGGCTCACAAAGGTCAGACACGTGCTTCCGGAGAGCCATTCATAGAACACAGTATCTCAGTAGCTGCTATTTTGGTCGAATTAGGGCTTCCCCCAGTAGTGCTGGCTGCTGCCTTATTACATGATGTGGTCGAAGATTCGACAGTGTCACTCCAGTCTGTTGAAAAGACTTTTGGGCATGAGGTAGGCCTGATGGTCGATGGGGTAACAAAGCTAACTGGACAGGTGCAACGACAAGACAGTAGTGTAACTCAACAATCCTTAGAAAGTGAAGATAGAAAGACTAATTACATTTCTGACGATCAAGCTGAGAATATACGTAAAACATTTCTGGCGATGAGTGATGATGTACGCATTGTAATAATTAAACTTGCTGATAGATTGCACAACATGCGAACACTTAACTCTTTGCCTCGGAACAGAAGACAACGTATAGCTCAGGAAACACTTGATATTTTTGCTCCATTGGCAAACCGATTAGGTATGTGGCAGATCAAGTGGGAATTGGAAGATTTAGGCTTTCGTTATGTGAATCCGAAGAAATACAAAGAAATTGCTTTAGCTATAAATCGCCATAGGGCTGAACGTGAAAAACGAATTGCTGCGACAGTGGCTCGATTACACAAGGAATTGGAACAACATGGTATTTCTGCTGAAGTAACTGGGCGTCCAAAACATATTTATTCAATATGGAACAAGATGCAACGTAAGAATATAACATTTGACAAAATTCATGATGTACGTGCTGTTAGAGTCCTTGTTAAGGAAAGAAGCGATTATGCAGAAGGCACTAAAATAAGTTCAGATAAAAGGGAGCGTCAGGCCATTGCAGATTGTTACCAGATTTTAGGGGTTGTTCATCATTTGTGGAATCCTATACCTGGAGAGTTTGATGATTATGTTGCTACTCCTAAAGACAATTTTTATCAGTCGCTTCATACAACTGTGGTTAACGATGAAGGTAATCCATTAGAGGTACAGATACGTACTGAGCTTATGCATGAGGGCGCAGAATATGGAATAGCGTCACATTGGAGATACAAAGAGGATGGCAAACGCAAACAGGACAAATCTTTTAATAGACGGATAAGTTGGTTGCGTTCCATGATGGACTGGCGACAGGAATTGACCGATGGTCACGAATTTGTTGATGCTCTTAAGTCCGACTTGTTTCCTGACAGGGTGCTAGCGTTCACTCCACGTGGTGACATTATAGATCTTCCAACTGGTGCGACTCCGATAGATTTCGCTTATCATATCCATACGTCGGTGGGTGAACGATGCCGAGGTGCTAAGGTTAATGGAAGTCTGGTTCCTTTGAATCATCTGTTAGAGTCTGGAGATCAAGTAGAAGTATTGACCTCTAAGACAGCTGGTCCTAGTCGTGACTGGTTGAACACTGATCTTGGTTATGTGCGATCCGCCCGTGCTCGTGAAAAGATAAGATCTTGGTTTAAACGACAGGCACGCAAGGAGAACATTGCTACGGGAAGATCTATTGTTGAGCGTGAGCTAAAAAGGTTAAACATTAAGGGGTATTCAATGGAAGAGACTCCAGCAATGTTTGGGTATAAATTAGCAGAAGATTTTTATGCTGCAGTAGGTTATGGTGATATTCATGGGCAAACCGTAATAAACCGTATTGTGGAATTATTACGTGATGTGTCAGAGCATGAAGCTGAAAACTTGCCACCACCAGAAGATGCGAAACACCAGTTACAGATCGAGGCTCCGGAAGTTAGTGTTTCTGGCACTAGGGGATTGCTTACTCGTCTAGCTCTATGCTGTCATCCAGTTCCAGGAGACGAAATCGTAGGATACACTACTCGCGTCCGTGGAGTTACTATACATCGCAAAGATTGTCCAAATATACTTCGGGTACGAGAACGTGATCGTTTGATTAGTGTTGAGTGGAGAGCCAAGCCTGACAAGGTTTATCCAGTGACTGTACGTATAGAAGCTTTTGATCGTGAGGGTCTACTACGTGATATATCCACTGTTGTAGCCGATGAATATGTCAACATGGGGGATGTATCAACGTTTAGCAAAGGACATGAAGTTCATGTGAATGTTACCCTAGAGGTGTCTGATCTAAGTCAACTCAGTAGAGTTCTTAGTAGAGTAGAAGAATTAACCAATGTAACAATGGTACAACGTTATAGACCTGGTTGATACATATAAATGATCTACAATTTACATATATCGTACAAGAGAGTCGGTCATACGTACTATTCGTGATATAGGTTTTACGTCGTGTACTCTCACCATGTCGGCTCCTCGCACTATACCTACTGAAATTGCAGCGGCCGTGCCTTCAAGCCTTTCTTCCACAGGTAAATTTAGGGTATATCCTATAAACGACTTCCTAGAAGGTCCAATTAATATTGGATAGCCAATCTCTGTAAAGTAATCAAGCTCGTTAATAAGTCTTATGTTTTGATTTACACTTTTACCGAAACCGATCCCAGGATCAATTATTATATTAGATTTGTCTATATTGGCATTGAGAGCTATAGCAATTGACATTTCCAAATCCGATCGTATGCTTGGTAGAAAGTCATTATAAAGCGTACTCTTGTATCTACTGCCAAGAACCTCATCAGATTCTGTTTCAAGTGGTCGACTGCTGTTCTGCATTAAGATGACTGCTGATTTGTGCTTATATATTATATTTGCTAGTTCTGGATCCTGACGTAGTCCCCATATGTCATTCACAATTGATGCTCCCGCATCAAGAGCCGCATCGGCTACGATTGATTTGCTTGTATCGACGGATATTGGTATTGAAACATGGTCAGCTAGTGCCTTAACAACTGGTATGATTCTATCTAATTCTTCACTTACTGTAATGGGTTTGTTCCCAGGTCTTGTGCTCTCACCACCAACATCTAGCACATGTGCTCCGGCTTCAACAAACTTTGTCGCTAGTCTTAACGTATGGGCAACTACGTCATTCTTTTGACCTAAACCATCTCCGGAGAAAGAATCGGGAGTAACATTGATGACACCCATTAGAAATGTTTGGGTACCCCACACAAAGTGGTTTGGCAGATACATTGTCAGTGCTTTGGTTAACTAGGCGAGGATCTGAGTTTTGTTGATGCTTTTACAAAAGCTGAAAACAAAGGGTGTGGACGATTAGGGCGAGAAATGAATTCAGGATGGAATTGGCTACCTAGCATAAAAGGGTGGTCACTAAGTTCTGAAATTTCAACTAATTCTTTGTCTGGTGAAAGTCCTGAAAACACCATACCGTTTTCACTGAAGACTTGGCGATATTCATTGTTGAATTCGAATCTGTGACGATGGCGCTCGTTGACATTTGAGTTCTCTGTCTTACCGTATGCTTCTGCAGCGCGAGTGCCAGGTATTAGCATACATGGGTATACACCCAAGCGCATGGTACCACCCTTTTCACTAATGTTACGTTGATTCGGCATTAGATCTATAATTGGATTAGAAGTGTCTTTGTTAAATTCTGTTGAGTTTGCATCATTCTTACCTAATAAAAACCTGGCAAACTCTATGCACATTACCTGCATACCTAGACATAGACCAAGGTATGGAATCTTGTTGGTTCTTGCCCAGTTGGCAGCAGCTATTTTTCCTTCTACTCCACGTTCTCCAAAGCCACCAGGAACAATCACACCATCACATTGTTGAAGTAACTCATTAGTGTTGCTCATTTCGAGTGTGCTAGATTGTAACCAGATGATTTCTATGTTGTGACTTTGTGCTGACCCAGCATGGCGTAAGGCCTCTTTAATGCTAATGTAGGCATCTTCAAGCTCTATATATTTGCCCACTATAGCTATTTGTAAAGTGTCTGCCTGGTTGTAAACAGATTTGATTAATTTGTTCCATTCTGACCAGTCTGGAGCTTTAAGTTTGTCATGAAGCTGTAGGTTGTTAACCAGATAAGTGCCGAGATTTCTTTCCTCTAGTAACAGCGGCACCTCATAAGTAGTCTTTGTTGTTGTAAGAGGTATAACAGCTCGTTCTGGCACATCACAAAAAAGAGCAATTTTGGTGCACAATTCTTGGTCTATGTCGTAATCGGCGCGTGCTACTATTACATCTGGCGAAATACCAATAGATCGCAACTCTCTGACCGAATGTTGGGTGGGTTTTGTTTTTAATTCACCTGTGGCTCCAATGTGAGGCAGCCAAGTGACATGTACGTAAACCGCATTGTCTTTCCCAAGTTCGGCACGCAGCTGTCTTAGAGCTTCTAAGAAGGGTAGGCTTTCTATGTCACCAATAGTACCGCCCACCTCTACTATTATGATGTCTGCCCCTGTTGCGATAGGCACTTCTTTGATATGGCGTTTGATTTCGTTTGTAATATGAGGAATCACCTGGATAGTACCTCCCAAGTAATCTCCTCGGCGCTCTGCCGTGATGATATCGGAATAGAGCTGTCCTGTAGTGACGTTGCAAACACTCTGGAGATTAATATCTATAAATCGCTCGTAATGCCCAAGATCCAAATCAGTTTCAGCACCATCGTTGGTTACGAAGACTTCTCCGTGTTGATAAGGTGACATAGTGCCAGGGTCTACGTTAAGGTACGGATCCAGTTTTTGTACTGATATTTGCAAGCCTCTTTCTTTGAGCATACGACCCATAGCTGCTGCTACAATGCCTTTGCCTACAGAACTTACTACTCCACCAGTAACAAAAATGTATTTAGTCACTTAGCGCCTGGATATATAGCTATAAGAAAAGGGAGGGTCACTTGTTGGGTGCCCTCCCTTTTGTATCGATACATGTAGTGAAATGTTCTTGCAAGATCCATTAATCATTATTGGATATTATAACGAACACATGAACAACATTTGATATAAATAATTGTTGCAGAGTAGGAAAAGATTTGCTTGTCCTGTGTATGAACATATCTTTTTGACCTAGCTAACATTTTCCAACATGGCTTCTATTTTACTTGTATAAGTTGTGGTTGTATTAGCACCCACCACTCTATCTACCTCTTCTCCTTGGTTTATAAAAATCATTGTGGGAATGCCCTGTATACCATACTTCATTGCTAAATCGGAATTCTCATCTGTGTTTACTTTGGCTATAGTAACTTTTCCGGAGTATTGTGTAGCAAGCTCATCAAGTATTGGGGCTATCATTTTGCATGGTCCGCACCATGGAGCCCAAAAGTCCAACATAACAGGTTTGTCCGACTGTAATATGGTTTTGTCAAATGTTTTACTGTCTACTTCAATTGGTGCTGTCATTGTTTAAAGCAACCTCCATTCACTATTTGCTGTACTATTTGCTGTACTGTTCAGATTAATTACTTATGGGTTGTGCAAACACATGAAGTATAAAGTATTGATAGTAATCTGTCGACAATTTTGGCGCGTATGATTTCTTGTTTCCCCATTTCATTTGCACAATTTATTTTCCGAAGTGCTTTTATTGGTATTACTTAATTGAAAACATTGATATTCATTAGAATCAAAAGCATGGCTATTATTGCAAACGGAAGCAACAACCCAATGCTTGAGTTTATCAGGCGGTTGTTGCTTTTTGTTACAAACTTGCCGATAGTGTATATGTGCCCTACTGATCCAAACATACCACCAAGGGCAACACCCCATAATATAGCACCACTCCAACCGCCAACACTGTTTCTTATTTCTGGCCAGAAATTAGCTGCCATAAGAGTTCCGACCAGTCCCATAACTATACCTATGAACTGATTAATTCGCAAATTTGAGCGATTCATAAACAATTAATATGTGGTTGCCAAAATGATATTAACAATAATACATGTACAAGAACATATTCATAACATTTTCTGACATTGTAACAATTTGCTCGTCGTATATTACAAGCGTAAAGTATATGAGCAGCGACATTTCATGTCAAATTGCTTGAAGGTTATCAATATTGACCATGATATACTCCAGCTATATATAGCAAATATTATGAAGCGCCGACCTAATACTACACTACTTGAATGGACTGCTATATTGTTGATACTTGCGTCGGTGTTGGCGTTAGTACTACAACTAGTGTCTTACCAAAACATAAGATCTAACTTACAGTTTGGGATGACCATAGCCGGTGTGCCAGTTGGTGGCATGACACTGGGAGATGCTGAGGATACATTGACTCGGGTGTATGCAACTCCTGTGGAGCTTCATTTTCAAAATGATGTGTTTTATTTGGAACCTGCAGAAATTAGCTTTCGTCTAGAAACTGAATCTATGCTTGCAATTGCCGATACATACAGGACAGACACTAGTTTTTGGTCTAGCTACTGGGATTATTTATGGCGGCGTCCTAGTGACCCAGCTGTTGTACCGATAGTTGCTGAATATTCGAGGTCCCAGCTGCGTGGTTTTTTGGTTGACCTGTCTGCACGTTATGATTTACCACCTATTCCTCCGAAATTGGATGCACAATCTCTTGTTATAGTGCCTGGGTCTCCAGGGTACAGTTTGGACATAGAATCTTCAATGGCAATAATAGATATGGCTTTACGCGTACCAACAAATAGGCGAGTGATTTTAACAGTACAAGATAGCTCGAGTGATATTCCTACCATAAATGCTTTGGAAAAGTTGCTTGATAGCTATATCGAACAACAGGATTTTAAAGGAGTAGTTAGCGTAGAAGTTGTTGATTTATTGAGTGGAGATCAACTCAGCATCAATCAAGGAATAGCTTATGCCGGGCTTAGCATTATGAAGATCCCCATCATACTGGAAACTTATAGAGTGCTTGACAATGATCCTTTTGAGGAAACAGCTAAATTGATTGAAGGTTCAATAGTAGAGTCCTCTAATTTGCACGCTAATATTTTGCTGAGCCAGATTGGCAACGGAGATAAGATTATTGGCGCTTCTGTATTGACTTCCAATATGCAACTTTTAGGATTAAATAATACTTTTATGGCTGGTTATTTTGATCAAGAGGGTGGATTGCCACCAGAGGTTCAAACTATTGCAAACAGACGTACTGATGTTGACACTGAGCCAGACGAATTTATGCAGACTACATCAGACGATATGGCAAGTCTACTGACTATGTTGTATCAATGTGGTCGGGATGGTGGCGGAGGAATATCAGTAGTGTTTGCGGATGCAATCACTCAACAGGAATGCCAGTCTATTTTAGATTTACTCAGCAGAAACAAAATTGCTACATTAATAGAGGCAGGGGTACCAGAGGGTGTATCTGTTGCTCACAAACATGGGTTTGGCGATGGTGATACTATAGGTGATGCTGGAATTGTATTTTCTCCGGGAGGTGATTACGTAGTGGTTATTTATGTGTGGCAGTCGGAGTATCTTGAATGGGAAGTTAGTGCTCCCATTGTCGCAAATATTTCGCGAATGATATTTAACTACTTTAATTCTTGATTTCTTGAGAAATTCGGGTTACTGATAGAGCTAATCCTACTATGACCCAGAAACAAGTTTGAGAAGACTGAAAATCTAGATTAACAAAATAGTGATCAAACACACCAATTATTGTAGTAGCTACAAGTGCTCCATATATACCCAACCATTGAGAAGACAAATCCTTGTTCGTGAGTGAAGCTGATCTGTGTTGGATACCCCATACAAACACACTGGTAATTATTATCACAAAACTAGTAAAACCTATTAGTCCTACTTGTTCAGATAGTAGTAAATAAGCACTTGAAACTCCTAAATATATGTCTATATCAGGCGTTCCTCCAAAACCGACCCCGAAAGCAGGATAACGGCTTATAAGAATTAGCGCATCTTTGTATTCACCTAACCGCATACTGGTGGCTAAGTCTTGACCTTTGATAGCATCTGTAAAGTGGGAGACATACTGTTGCGACAAAGGTAGAAATAATATCAATATTGTCATAGCGGATATTATCCATAATACTTTTCTATTCTTTATGACGGCAACAAATATCATCGATGCTAATAGAGCAGACATTGCAGTACGAGAATAAGTGAGCAAGAGAGAAGTTATTATCACAACAAGCATTAGCATGCTTGTAAACTTCTGCTTAAAAATAGGCTTACTGGAAGTTATTTGTGGCACAAGAAGAGCAGCTACTATTGCTAACAGCCCACCAAATATATTAGGATCCACAGAGGTGCCTATAGCTCGTAGGGGGTTTGCAGGATTGTCCTCAATATATCGTAATACGTTACCGCTAGGATAATTGAAGACGCTAAGGTAATTTAAGATTAGTTCAGACAAATTTCGTGGAGCAAAATATAGACCGATACCTAGTATAGCTGCAGCAAACCCTGATAATAGAATTATTCTTATTATGCGTTTGAGAATGTATCTGTTGTGTACTTGGTCGACTATAATTAAAGCCATTGATATATTGAGTATATAACCTACGAATTTACGCAATAAATTAGGACCGATAAGTGTATTGCTCGAACCCAAAACGAAAGATAAAACAGACAACATAATAAATATGATAATTGGTATATGAGCGGGAGTAGAAATAAAAGGACGACGATCGCGTTTTAGACGTTGTAAGAAAAAAACCAAATAGACAGTTGCGATAGTAATGTCCAAAAATGTGGGGGTCAATATAAATTTAAATGGGAGTGTACCGAATGGGATAAGAGAGTAGACAACAATAGTAGACAAAAGAGCGAGCTCTGAGTGAATTAATGCCCAAGTAATGAATGTTACAGACAACAGGATGCCACTTGCTATCCAAGTACCTACTAAGCTAACTAGCGCACCAATGGTTGTTGATAATAAAGCTATTACTGTTCCTACAACAGTGGACTCAAAGTACCCTGACTTCTTGTAGGAATCAATCATTTGTGTCACCCTGCTTCCAAAAGTATAGAGATAAGGTCAGTACTAAACCTATTATGCTTGCTATTAAACCTTGTCTCAGTAATAAGGGGTCGTACTCTAAAACAACTCTTTGTGGCCCTGGGTTTTGTAAATGTGCACCTTGGATATATCCATTGACCATTTCGGTGGTTTGTTTAATATTATTAGTTGTTGCTGTCCAACCAGGGTACCAAGCCTCACTGAACACTAGAAGAGATTCGTCCTCATTATTTACCTCTAGTTCAATATAACCAGGTCTATCAGATAATATTTTGACACTTCCGCCCGAAGAGTTTATTATTTGTTTTGATGATAATGTAAGCGCAACTTTATCTGGTTCAAAATCATTAGATTGTATAAATTTCCACATCTCGGATGTTGATATGAAATTATATGTTGTCTCTGCCAACCATGCTCTTTGAGCTTCCCAAGGAAGACGATAGACTTTGGCGTCGCCAGACGGTGCCATACCTTGATAAATTGGAGTAGCTGATAAAAGCAGTCCCTCCCGGGTCATTGGTTGCATTTTCCATGAAATCAAATAGTCAATCCCGAGCATCCTAAATCTTGTATGCTCTGGAGCTAATTCATCGAAGTCTACCCAGGTTTGCATACGGATTGGTGAAATACCACCCCATTCTCGTAACCCATACGCACAGGCCCAATGTCCCTTCATGCGCGCATCATCCTGTGCTCGGAACCAGCGCCCTGTATCAGCATCTAGTCGAAGGGATTTTATTAGTGATAATTCAGGGTATGGATTAAATGGTACGTATGCGTTTGTGGACATATTGGCAGAGAACAATTCTGTGGTGATTACAAAAATAAGCGCTACAGGAAAAACACGTCTTATTGGCCTGATAGTTATTACAAATGCTGTTAGCACCATGCCTATAACTAAAAGACCTAATCGCGCTGGAAGATGTTCCCATACCTCTGGAAAATTCTGAGCTGCTGCAACAGAAACGATTAATAATATTATAGCAACGGGTACAAGATTTCTCACCCATCTAAATGCGCCAAACAACACAGTTCGTTGTTTGCGGTTGAGCGGACTTGTCATTGTTGACACAGCTATTGATACTAATACTGAGGATGCCATCGCTATTATCACAGCTGCTCTTTCCTGTCCTCTGAATAGTTTAAATATAGGAAGCAGCCAGTACGCCATTTGATAAACAGCCAGATTGCTTCCAAATGATACTAAGAGAGATACAATGGCGGTTCCCAACCAGAAGCGTACTGGCCCACTACGTTTAAGAGGAAGAGCTATTAGAGCAAACGTTAGCCCCATTATTCCAATGTATAGTGGCTGCCAAAGATCAGTGTTGACAAGTCTGGTTACTAAGAATTGCACAATATCGTAAGTTGCGAAACCACTTGATAATTCATCAAATGGCAGGCTTGAACGAGTTGATAGTGCAAGAAACTGCATTTGTGGAAAGAGTTGTATACCTACAGTTAGTATTAGTAGACTGAAAATTATAGAGGACCTGAATATAACCCATCGTAAAGTACGTTCTGATACTATTGATCTATAAAAGAAGTAAGCTATGCTTAAATATGTTATAAGGAGGAATGTTTGAGGATGGCCTGCAAGAAATGCCACCGAGTATGTGAAAATTACGCTAGCCATTGCACGTCCGCTTCCAGTTGACACAAATCGACGCAATGCTAACAGTATCAGAGGCATCCATGTTGCAGTCTCTAAACTAGCTGTTTGTAATGGAGGGTATCCGGTAAGGTATCCTCCATAAGTTAATATAATTGATCCTGACAAAGCTCCTATTCGGGTTCCACATTCTTCTTTTAGAAACAAGTAACCAAATATACTTATAGCCAAATAATGTAATATTGTCTCGGTTGTTAAGGCTAACAAAGGAAAACTGTCGTAGCCTAACATTCTCAATACACCAAAGTTTAATAAAACTGGCGGATAGAATATTTGTGCTTGGGGGTCAGCATGGAATGGGTACCCACCGAAGAAGCAGTCCGTCCATAGTGGCATCTGCCCAGACACGAGCTGACGAAATGCTATTGTTCTAAACATAAAAAACTGTTGTGTAAAGTCTCCGTCTGGGAAAACCACCTGATTTGGACCATCCACAAGAAATCGCCAGAAAAAGAATGCCCATAACAACAAAAGAACACAAAAGTGCATTATGGTTTTATTGGCTTGAACCTTTCGGATAATAGGCAGCATATTTACTGTTCTGTTGTTACTTTGATTTTGTTAAGGGAGACATAGTTTTCAGTCCATCGACCATCGGAGTTTATACGTTGCAAACGTGCTCCTGCTTCATCATACAATCCAATTTGCAAGTCATATACTCCTTGAGGTGTATTGAGTGCTATGTCTATAGGATGGATATCTTCTATTATGTCACCAGGCTTGCAGGATGTAGTAGGATAAGATCCTGCTCCAGGCCAAGAGTCATGTTGTCCCCACACCTGATTTCCATCACCCCTTACTTGTGCAAAAACAGTGTAATCATATTGCATGTCTCTTTTACATAGCCAATATAATGTTAGATGGATATTTTGTCCAGTTGTAATCACTTGAGGGTTTGTATCATATCCTATAAGCTCAATATTGTTCTGGAAATTCACTGACAGCGGATTGGGATGGCTACCAGGGTGAGCTTCAAGCTTTAGGGTGTCAATGTAAATATGGTCTTCTCCCCCAAGCTGGTACAGGCGTTCTCCGGTTTGGAAATTGTATAAACCGACCGTTAGACGCAAGTTTGTTGGAGCACTCACAGTATTCGATATTGGTATTACATAATTATCTTCAATGGTTATGCCTGGCGTCATTAAGCTGGTAGGCAATAGACCTATACCAGGGTACGTATCCCTCTGTGCTACTATTATGTCGTTAGGATCTTGTAGATGTATAAAAACGCTCCAGTCGTTATTCATATTCGTAATTGATGTCCAGAATAATGTTAATTCCACAGTTTCTCCGGGACGCACAGAAGATGATGGTAAAGTGTATCCAAGCAGTCTTATTTGAGGTTTGCCGGATTTAGTTGATAGGTCGATTGATTGTGATATGGAGAGGTTCTCCAGATTTGATGCTCTTTGCACAGTATATGCGGGCGCTATTACATAGCTTGGGGTGATTGTGGTGATTGCACACATAAAGAGAGACAAAGATGTTATTATAAATGGTCGCACCTTGTTAAAATTGCTTGGAACTATACTGTATACACCTAAAGTAAATAGCACCGTAATACTTTGAATTGCAGTGAATACTAGTCTTCCTTGTGAGGACCATGTATCAGTTGCCCATCTAATCAGAGAAACAACTACCACCAATATAAATACTACGTTGAGTGCTAACGGAAACCATTGGTTTTTTTGCCAGCCACTCTCTTTTAGTTTGCGCACCAATAACATTATTAGCCCAGCTATAGATATTATGGATAGTGTGTTTAGTGTTGCATACACCCATTGTGGTAATGGAACATTAACTGCGCCAAAGAGACCCCAATACGATTGCATGAATCCAATACGTTCACTCCATAGTTGTGCTAATGGAGCAGAGTGAGATCGCTCTCCTAAAACTTCTACAAACATATTTATTCCTGTGATAGAACCATATAGATTCAAATTTCTTAGAAACCACCATCCAGATATTGCTATGGCAGCACCATATATTACGATCAATTGGAATGTTAGTAGCAATGCGTAACTAATATAAGCTTTAAAGTATTTGCGATTTGGATCTTTCCACCAGTGCAGAGCTTTGTTGTAGGATATTGATAACCCAACTATTGGAAACAAAGTTAGCAGCGATAGTTTAGTGAGTGCACCTAGTCCTAACAGTACACCTAATAGTACGTGCAAAATGCTTATGTGACCTGCAATTGGATAACGGTTTTTTCTTAATGTGAACTCGATTTTAACTTTGTGTTTATCTATATTATGTCCGTTCGATGCGATTAATATAATTGCGCTTGCGATCAGCATTGCTAGATTATCGTTGTTGATTGAACCTGATATGAACACGAACATTGGAGTAAACGCAAGTATTGATGCGGATCCAATCGCGAACAGTGAGTGACCAGGCTTTATGACCAGTGCAAGTCGGTATGTTAGATATACAGTGCCTGTACTAATGATCACAGACAATATGCGTATTAATCGCATAGCTAGTTCTGTTCCTGTATATGGCCAGGAGTTTGTGTTCGGTGGATGGATAGCCATGTTTACATTGCCGTCCATTGTTACTACGCCTGTGTCTACATGTGGGTTTAACCATCTAACAGAATGCATATCAGATGTATCTATCCAGCTTGTTGCTAGGGCCATCATGTAATAATATAGGGGCGGTTGTCCTGCTTCCTGTCTCCAGGGACCTGGATTATTTGGGTTAAGTACAGGAAGACCATTTCCTTGTGCGATATTCCATACCATTGGATAGTGCCATAATTCATCTGATGCCTCAAATAGAGGTGTTGTTACGGCAAATACAGATCCGATTATGACAAATAAGATTAGTACCAGTACAAGCAGGTATTGATGGCGAATATTCACTTCTGGTATCAGTGTTTCATCAAAACGTCGTCAAAAAATTTAGTTGTTCGGTTAGTTATATTTTGCCATTCGAAATCTTTAGATAGTGACATAGCTGCTTGGCCTATTGTTACCCCTAGCATGGTATTTTCGCGCAAAATTCTAATTGCTTCTACTATGGATGATGGGTCTTCGGGTGGAACAAGCATTATGTTGGTTCCATGTTGTAAGCGTTCATCCTCTGATTT
Source organism: Anaerolineales bacterium UBA3001 (assembly GCA_002346435.1). Lineage (GTDB taxonomy): Bacteria > Chloroflexota > Anaerolineae > Anaerolineales > UBA11657 > UBA11657. The sequence goes on along the minus strand of DDZT01000049.1, from coordinate 19,704 downwards.
GGACTCAGTAGTTATAGTTGGGCATCCATGAGTAAGGCAAGCAAGAAGTGAGCCATGACGAAAAGAAGCTCCGTCTATAAACGGTAGTACCATTAGATCACAGCTTAATAACGCAGCTGATGTGTTTGATTGATTGAGGTAACCAGTTTTTACAATGTGTTTTGCTACACCTAGATCATGTGCTAGGTTATTCACCTCTGAGTAGTAATTTGTATTACTAGCATCAGTACTGCCAGTTAGTTCGCCTATTAGAAGGAGACGAGTTGGTATGTTATTAGAGTGTAATGAAGCAAGTGCTTTTATTAATGTTTTGCCACCTTTGCTTTTATTCATTAGACCGAAGTATCCTATGACTAATTCGTCCTCAGCAATTCCGTATTGCGTACGTATGTCAATGCTAGACGATTGTTCAATGGGGTTGTAGGGAATATTGCTTCCTATAGGTATTTCCACTATTTGTGTTTTTTGCAGTGTTTTTGTGCAAACACGATAATCTTCTGAGTTTGTGGTTATAACTCCATCCGACCAGCGAGCCATTTGCCAAATAGCACGCTTTCGCAAACCACCAGCCTTTGGAAAGAGATAAGGTTGTTTAAGGTCATGAAAAGTTGTTATTGTTGGAGGGACTGTGAGGTAAGGCAGAAAATGAATCGGTGGACTCATGGAACCATAGGCGGCAGCTTGGTATTGGATACACAAAACATCTAGTCCCGAAGTTGCAGTTCGAATTCTCCAAAGATCTAACCAACTCCAGCGTTTAGAAATGTTAGCTATAATTTTGTGCTCATCATCGTTGTTGTTAGGGTGTATACAGCGTTGATCGGTAATTATCTGAACTTTGTGACCTGCTGTCGTTAGGTGTAGTGCTAGATTGCGTGTGTAATCACCTACTCCTCCCTTCATAGGAGGATATTCACCGGTTACAATACCTATGTTCATTGTGTTGTAGTGTTCGTTTTTGTAAAGTCAGAACTTTCTTTCTACTACATAGTCTGCGATAGTATGCAATGCATCCAAACACTTGCATTGAGGCAGCTTTTCGAGAGCCGACTTTGCATTTTCTACATATTGACGTGCCTCAGCAAAAGAAGAGTCAATTGCTGAAGACGAGCTTATAGATTGAATAATACGTTTGTATAAATCTTGATCCTTGTTATGTCCATTTTGTAAAGAAGCTACATCGGAGTTACCAGGATTGTCTTCAATATAGTATAGCGCAGGCAATGTAAGCAATCCCTGCAGCAAGTCATGTCCTACTGGTTTGCCTATGTCTTCTGAGGTACCAACAAAGTCTAGAATGTCATCAACAATTTGAAATGCTATACCTGTATGGACACCATAATGCCGCATTGCATCAATTGCTTTCTCGTCTTGAGTGCCCAGTATAGCTCCGGCCTCAGCGGCTAACGCAAACATTGAAGCGGTCTTTGCTTGTATTCTCTGAAAGTAGTTTTGCCGATTTGTCGTGTTTTCGTTTGCGAAGCTTTGTTTGATTTCACCGTTTACTATAGTCATTAATGTCTCAGCAAAAAGGTTCATTACTCGTACGCTTTGAGTTTGAGCTGCAAAGCTTGCGGCTCTGGCAAACAAGTAGTCTCCAGTGAGAATTGTGACTTCAGAAGATAAATCTGCGTTAAGTGTCTTAATTCCACGACGCATTAAAGAACCATCTATCAGGTCGTCATGTACCAAAGTCGCGGTATGTAGCATTTCTACAGCAGCTGCTAGAGAAACAGCGTGTTGTTGATTAGCTTTAAACATGCTAGCACTGAGCAAGGCGACTATTGGTCTAACACGTTTACCTCCTGAATCAAGAAGGTGTTCAGTTGCTTCAGTGAGCACATCATGTTGATTCCTAAAGGTTTCCCTAAGACGATTTTCTGTTGAGGTCAACTGTTGACCTACCGGTTCCAAGAGTTTTGAAATATCTTCTAATGTTGTTTTATGTTTGTACATATTGATTGTTCCAATCGAAAAGTGTTAGTGCATTATGTGTACTGGAGTTTGCCACCTCATCGACTGTCACTGATTTGATCTCAGCGATTTTATCTGCTACCCATCGCACAAATGCTGGCTCATTTCTTTTGCCTCTATTAGGTTGTGGAGACAAAAATGGCGCATCAGTCTCTATTAGTATTTTAGTCAATGGCAAACCCGATACTATATCTCTTAAATTATACGATTTGTTGAAGGTTATTGATCCTGTGACACCTATGTAGAAACCCTTATCTACTATAGTGTTCATATGTGTTTCTAGCCCACTAAATGAATGAAACACGCCAGGATTTGATTTGGATCCCATAGATGACTGCCACTCACTTATGATGTTTATAGCGTCTTCATAAGCATCGCGACAATGTACAATTACAGGAAGACCTAGTTCCGATGCTAGATCAAGCTGTACTCTAAATCGGTGTTTCTGCTTGTCTGGCGGCGTGATGTTCCTAAAATAATCTAAACCTATTTCGCCAATTGCTACAACATTTGGGTGATTTGATAGTGTGCGTAACTTCTGCAATGTTGATTTGTCCAAATCCAAATCCTCATTAGGGTGAATACCTACAGCTGCAGATACTAAGGTAAATTGGGTAGACATTTGTAAGGCGGCTTTACTGGTTTCAATATTTGTGCCTGGATTTATTATCCTGGTTACCTTGTGTTGGGCAGCTCTCTCCAATATTTGATGTCTGTCCTTATCAAATATCTGGAAATCGAGGTGACAATGCGTATCTATAAACAAAACAGGACCGTGTTATGACAAACCTGCGATACTAAGGCCATCTTGGAGAATTTGCTGTACTCTATTAGCGTCTGTAGTTTCACAATAAACTCTTATTATAGGCTCGGTTCCAGAAAATCGAATTAGAAGCCAATCGCCACCTTCTAGATTAAATTTGAATCCATCAGTTGTGTCTACGTCTATTAGGGTAAGACCACCAATTTCAGATGGATTGGCGCTGTGGACCCTAGCTATAATTTTTTCTTTTTGATCGCTTGGGAAAGCACTATCAATTCTATCGTAGTGAGATTCGGTCCCTGTTTTCGAAAAGAGTGTTCCTAGCAGTTGAGATGGTTTTTGATCTAGCAATCTCATAAGGTCTAATATGTATAGTCCTGCAAGAATTCCATCTCTTTCAGGAACATGGTTTTGAAATGCGAAACCGCCTGATTCTTCACCGCCTATTATCGCATTGGTCTCAGTCATTTTAGGCGCTACAAATTTGAATCCGACTCCTGTTTCATGTACCGGCACGTTGTATATTTGACCCAACTTGTTTAGCAGCGACGTTGTTGAAATTGTTTTCACTATAGGCCCATGTGCTCCTCTAACCTCTAGCAGGTAGAATGCTAGCAATCCGAACACACGTAACTGGTTAATAAAGTCCCCGTTTTCATCACCAACTCCTAAACGGTCCGCATCTCCATCAGTAATAAGACAGATATCCGCACCATTTTCTATAGCTGTTTGCAGTCCCGCATCAATGTTGGGTGGTATAGGTTCGGGCCTACTCATTTCTGGGAAAATAGGGTTACGAATGTTGTGAATTTCTTTTATTGTGGTGTTACCTCCATTTAGCAGCCGAGTAAACCAACCAGCTCCATTTCCCCACATAGCATCTACTGTTATATTAAATCCTGCATTCCTAAGAGCATCTATATCAACCATTTCATGTAAATGCTCTTCATATGCAGGTGCTGGGTCGAACACCTGAATTAGCTGTTGTGTATTGGATGTGATAGTGCTTTTTACTGCACTGATGGATGGAATGTGCGATTCAATATTTTTTAATCCATCAGGAGCAATCGCTCCTCCTGTATGGTCTCGCACTTTAAATCCATTGTCGGTAGGCGGATTGTGGGATGCTGTTATGTTAATAGCACCCACTGCTTGTTTTTCTAAAACCGCATAAGCTATTACTGGGGTTGGAGTAGCAGTATTGGTTAACCATACATTTAATTTGTTTGCGGATAGAACTTCAGCTACTGCTCTAGCGAAATGTTCTGATGCATAGCGTTTGTCATATCCTACCACTATAGATTCGCCTGCATGTCCTTGCTCAAGCATATGGATAGCATATCCTTGTGCGCATCGTCTGACGTTGTCAAACGTGTAATCATTGGCAATTTGACCACGCCACCCGTCAGTACCAAATTGTATTTTTGTATCAGAATTCATTGCAATTGTAAGCAAGCATTAATATCTTACTGTAGTGAACTCTACTATATTTGGCATCTCATCACCTGATTCGAGTTTTTGCAAATCAGCATCAACCATATTTTGCATGAGTTGTTGAAATGACATGCGAGGCTTCCATTTGAGCACTTTGTTAGCTAAGCTTGCGTCTCCTACTAATAAATCGACTTCTGCTGGGCGGTAGAATCTGCTATCGGAAACTACATGATCTAGATAGTTTAGACCTACATGCGCAAATGCAGTTTCACATATATCACGAATGCTATGGGTTTCCCCAGTGGCTATTACATAGTCGCTAGGCTTCTCTTGTTGTAGCATTTTCCACATTGCTTCTACATAGTCACCTGCAAAACCTATATCACGGCGAGCATCGAGATTTCCTAGGCGTAATTCTTTAGCATGTCCTAACTTTATGGATGCAACCCCAAGGCTAATCTTACGTTCAACAAATTCTATTCCCCTACGAGGTGAACCATGATTAAATAATATTCCCGAACTAGCATGCATGTCATAGCTTTCACGGTAATTTACAGTAATCCAGTGACCATACACTTTTGCTGCACCATAAGGGCTTCGTGGGTAGAATGGAGTGTTTTCATTTTGCGGTACCTCCCTTACTTTTCCGAACATTTCACTACTCGATGCTTGATAGTATCGGATGTCTGAGTTGACGGTGCGGATGGCGTCCAATAGTCTTGTGACGCCTAGGGCTGTAGCCTGTCCGGTCAGCACTGGTTGTTGCCATGATGTAGGTACAAATGACATAGCTGCCAAGTTGTAAACCTCGTCCGGTTGAAATTCTCGTAAAACACTTACCATTGAAACTTGGTCTAGCAGGTCTCCCTGTACCAAAGTGATTTTGTTTTGTATATTGCGAAGTCGGTCGAGGTTGATAACACTGGTGCGTCTTACCATTCCTATTACTTCGTACCCTTTATCCAGCAGTGTTTCAGCTAAATAAGAACCGTCTTGTCCTGTTATTCCAGTAATGAGAGCTTTTGGCATTGTATTAATTGGTGACCTTTCTCACCGAGTCTCTTTCCATGTTTTCAGATTTTAGTTTGTTTCTTTCAAAATTTAGCAAATCAGACAATGTCTCTTGAAGAGTGATTTCAGGTTCCCAGCCAGTGATTTTTTTGAAGCTAGTACAATCTGCTATGAGTGGTGGCGTACTAGAAGAACGAACACGTTTACTATCAACCTTTATTGTTACTTTAGTATTTGAAAGACCAATCAGTGTTTCGAGCAGTTCTTTAATAGAATACATGTTTCCACTAGCTATATTGTATGCTGATCCAGATTCGCCATATTCCATTGTTAGGGCATATGCCTTTACCATGTCACGAACATCAGTGAAATCTCTGCGATCAGAAAGGTTGCCAACCAATATTGTGGGCGGTTGTTGACCAAGTTCAATTCTAGCAAGTTGTCTGGCGAATGCGGTAGCTACAAACTGGTCGCTTTGTCTCGGCCCAATATGATTTAATGGCCGTACACGAATTATATCTAATCCATGTCCTAAAAAATAGGCTTGAGCCAACAGGTCTTCTGCGGCCTTGCTTGCACTATAAGGACTGTTTGGTCTAAAACATGAATCTTCCTTGATTGGCATATTGTTAGGGCTTACTTTACCGTAAACCTCCATTGATGTGACTACAAGCATTCTACATTTAATTTTAAGTTTCCAGATGGCATCCAGTATGTTCAAAGCGGCGTATACGTTGGCATCATAGTTGTTTTTGGGTTCTTCCCAACTAGTGTGTACTGCTGCCTGTCCTGCCAAGTGATAGATGTAGTCCGGTTTTGTTCTTTCAATAAAGTCCATTGTATCGTGTGGGTTTGTAAGGTCTATACAATGGTAGTTGAATGGAGTTTTGGACCGCAATATTGGTGCTAGTGATTGTCCACAACCCCAAATTGTCTGATCGGTATTGTTTAGGAGATATTCGGCTAGGTGACTGCCAGCAAAGCCTCCGGCTCCGGTTATTATTGCTTGCAAATCCAGTCTCTCCAGATTAACATTTGAACTGTCATACAAGACAGTTGCTCGACCGAGATTATACCTTGTTTCCATACCATTTGTTAGTTTGACAATGCTAGACTAGCTAAGTATAATTTGCGCGTACGCTAGGCTTGTATGAAGACTGGCTTATTAAATAAGCTTTGTAAAATTACATATGCATGATTTATTTTGTTGCTATGCATAGAGGTGCCTCGAGATTATAAGTTTCAGAAATTCCCATAGAGAGATTATTTGAACAGTGCCTGAAGATAATAAAGATACCATTGCTGACCCTAAGACAATTGGTGAAATTGAAAGTAAAATGCGTCTAGAAGGTGTTGTAAAGAGCACGGAGATTTTTGGCGTGCTTGTGGACGTTGGGGTTGACCATGATGGATTATTGCATATATCTGAGATTAAGAAATATAACGATGGGGTTAATAAACAAGATTTAGATGTTGGCCAGAAAATTACTGTTTGGGTGAAGAAAACAGATGAAGGCACGGGTCAGATATCTTTAACACTTAAAGAACCACTTGCGTTAGAATGGAATGATCTGAAGTCAGGTGAGACATATATAGGCAATGTCACCAGATTGGAGAGGTTTGGAGCATTTGTTGATATTGGCGCGGAACGTCCTGGTTTAGTACATGTTCGTGAGATTACCACGGGGCGTTTGGAGCATCCCGAAGAGATTTTATCAATTGGGGAGGAAGTAGAAGTCCAGCTGGTTGGAATCAATAGGAAGAAGCGGCAAATTAATCTTAGTATGCGTACTCTGGAGCAGCAATTTATGGACAGTGAAGGTGATGATGATCCTGTTCCAACTGCAATGGAGCTAGCATTGCGTGCCGCAATGGAACCCGAAGCTGAAGAAAAACAAGACAAACCACAAAGAAACAAGAAGGAATCAAGTGGCACACAAGAGGACATTTTGCGTCGAACCCTAGAGGGACGTCCAAACGACTAACTAATATATTGTTAAGGTATGCTTAAAAAATTTTGTGTTATTGCAGCTAACGTAGTCGAAATATAGACGTAAAAAATATAGTAGATACAAGTATTGCAGAAACTACACACCAGACACAAATTTCCTCTATTATGACAACTGCTACGTAAGTTAGCCACATAGAGTAGATGAATCCAAATAGAGATACACCAAAAACTGCTAGTCGCAATATCTCCCGTAAATGCTGATTAAAACGCTCCAATAGGGTGATCCCGCCAATCAGCAGGTACATAGCTAGACCTAAAGCGGCAATAGGTATACCGGATATAGTAGAGTAACTGCTTGCATTTACTACGTCACATTTGCCTGCTCCTAGACAAAGAGCGTTCATACCAACTAATTTGGTCCAAGTTAGGTAAAAAGCGTCTAATGATCCGAGAAGCACCAAGAGATATATGAGCCAAGTTGTTCTTTCACCATTCCTTTTGCGTACAATTTTTCGAAGGTTATTTTTCATAAGATTGCTCAGATGAAAGTGTAGCATAAGGGTACTTTTGTGTTATTAAAGATCTTATACTGGCCGCTATAGCGACACTTCCCGCCACTACTATTATCCCGTCATTTCCAGCCAATTTTGAAGCATCATTAAGTGCACTTTCAGTATTGCTAGCTAAGGTAGTAGCACATCCATAATCTGCAGCTATAGTTTCTAGTTGTTCAGGCATCATTGACCGTGGCATGCAAGTTGAGGTTAGGACTGTGTGACTACAATATGGCAGAAGCTCAGCAAACATGCCTGTAATATCCTTGTCACTCATTGCACCAAAAACCAACACCCTATTATGTTCAGGAAACAAATCGTCTAGTACTTTAGTCAATTGTAATACTGAAGCTCGATTATGTGCTGAATCAACAAGTATAGGTGGTGTTGTTTGAAGGACTTCACAGCGTGCAGGCCAATTCACTCGATCCAGACCTTTTTTTATAGCGCTTTTAGGTATATTCCAACCCTGTTGACAGAGCTGCTCTATTATGGACATAACTACAGTTACATTTTCAATTTGATGTTTGCCTAACAATGGAATTCTTTGTCTGACCTTGTTTTGTTTATTGCCAACCCGCCAAATCGAGAAAAGCTGGCCTGATAAGTTGCTGGTAATCTGTTTCCATTCCCACTCTTTTGTTGTTTCAATGAAAGGAGCGTTTAGTGCGGATGCATGTTGATTGAGAACAGTTAGGGCTGAATCTAATTGAGGTCCAGATACAATTGGTACTCCTGATTTGATTATTCCAGCCTTCTCAGCAGCAATGTCCATGATTGTATTTCCTAATATATCCATGTGATCATAACTTATTGTTGTGATTGCACATACCTTTGGTGTTACAACGTTTGTTGCATCTAATCTGCCTCCTAAGCCTACTTCGAGAATTGCTATATCAACATTCTGGCGAGCAAAATATTCCATTGCTAATATTGTCATGATTTCAAAATAAGTAATGTTTGCTGCAGATTCGATTGCAGGTCGTAGATCATACAGCAACTTGGCAAAAGATTGCTTGCTAATAATCTCGCCGTTAACTTGTATACGTTCTCGCAGATCTTGTAAATGTGGTGACGTAAACAGTCCTGTCACATGACAAGTGGATCTAATCACTGATTCGGTCATGGCAGCTACGGAACCTTTACCTTTAGTGCCTGCTATATGTACACTAGGGTATTGTAAATGTGGAGAACCAATTACCTTAAGAAGGTCTTGGACACGACGTAGGTTGAATTTTTCAGGTGCATAAGCAGTAGCAGGTTTGATTTCAAAGTTTATATATTTGTTTAGGTAATTGATCGCGGAATGATAGTTCATTAGGTTGATTTGTTTGATGCAGAATGTGAGTATTGCTTAACGAGTCCAGGATTAGACACACTCTCAATTAATTGTTGAACTGTTTTGCCAGTACGTGGATGTATCCAGTTTGGGACGATATCAATCAATGGTTTTAGCACAAAGAGACGCTCATGCATTCTTGGGTGTGGTGTTATCAAATTCTCTAAGTTTAAGATTTGCGAGTTGTAATCTATGATGTCAACATCAATAACGCGAGGCCCAAAACGTACTGAGGGTTTTCTTCCCAATTCAGTTTCTAAAGTTTTGATTGACACTAGTAGATTTGTTGGTGAAAGCGTGGTGTTGGCTCTAACCAACAAGTTTAGAAAATCAGGTTGTTGAGTTACATATAGTGGTTGAGTTTCGTATGTTGGCGATATTGTTTGCACCATTATTTCTGGTGTCAAAGCTTCTATAGCAGAGTTTAAATTATTGAAACGGTCGCCCAAATTAGAGCCTAACCCTAGGAGTATAGGAAACACAATAGTCTAGTCTTCAACAACAATTACAGGCTCGGTGTAATGGCGCACTTTATTCTGGTGATACTTCTCTGTGATGGTTTCGTTTAGCCATTTATTCTTTTGATTTAAGGACTTATTAGAGAACAGAATATTTAGCGGAATATTTATACCTATTACGCGGTTTGTAATCAAGAAGCGTGTTACACCAGCTGGCAACAATTTGTAGTTTATTGCTGAATCAAGAATTTCTTGAATTGTAAACGGAGGAAATTTAATTAAAGCGGAAAAATGCTGAAAATTGTTTTGTATAATTTCAACATTTGAATCAAGAGTACGAATGACATTAGTTAGTTTAGTATAGGCATTTACAGCGTTAGACAAATCTAAGTGTTTGTGAGAGTTTTTCTGAAATGTTTGCACTATATACATTTTTTTGTCACTGTCTACTATGGTAAATAGTGTTTTGTGGGAATTTGTGTTTGGTTCTACCGTATCACCATGTAAAATCCGTAACTTCCCACCGGGAATATGTTGTATACAAGCAAACAAACTATCCAGATCGATATTGCATATAATGTGGTTCCATGTTGGAATGGTTGTACCTAGAGAATCTTGTTTTACTAACTGCACTACGATATGTTGATAATCTAGCTTCTTAAGTGCACTTGCCCTTGTAGCTCCATCTAATAATACGTATTTATCCTTCCATTCAGTAGCTACTGGAGGATTTCTGAGGATATTTGCTTTTTGCAAAGAGTCAGATAATTTTGCCACACGTTTATTATCATAGTGCTCGTGAGGCAGTACCTGATTTAGGTCAAGTACGCGAAGTTTAAACTGATTCATGTCCATAGACTTAACAGCCATTTTGTTATAT
>DDZT01000049.1:0-8951 GCA_002346435.1 Anaerolineales bacterium UBA3001 | reverse complement strand
TGACCCAAACGTTACCATACTTTCACTCAAAAATGAAGATTCCCCATTCATTCATGGCATAAGTAAATCGAGTGATATAATCGTTGATATGCTAACCAAACCAAGTTTTCGCGTTGGTGGTGTTCCTGTTTACGGTGATCTTATACTATCACCTATGGCAGGATTCTCTGACCTGCCATACAGATCTATTTGTAGGTCATTGGGCTCGGCAATGAGCTACACAGAATTTGTGAACGTAGATGAGTTAAATAAGGGGCGGAATGGTAGTCCAAGGGCCAGACAGAAGTTGTGCTATATCTCCAATGAGCGTCCGGTTGTATTTCAAATTTATGGTCATGATGTCGAACGTATAGTATCTGTAGCACAGTGGCTTCAGGATTTAGGACCAGATATTATCGATATTAATATGGGGTGTTATGTAAAGAAGATCGCTGAACGAGGAGCTGGAGCGGGCATGCTTCGGAACCCGGATATGATTGCACGCTTGATGGACAAGCTAACAAATGTTTTGGATATACCTGTCAGCGCAAAGATAAGGTTAGGTTGGGATGATGACAATCGTAACTATATGGATGTTGCTCGTGCGTTACATGATCATGGCGCTAGCTTGGTTGCTGTTCATGGCCGCACTAAATCTCAAGCATATTCTGGACGTGCTGATTGGGATGCAATTGCTGAAATCAAGCAGGCTTTGTCAGTGCCTGTTGTTGGTAACGGTGATGTTCGTACAGTTGCTGACATAGAAAGTATCAAAACTCATACGGGATGTGATGCTGTAATGATAGGACGTGCAGTTATTGGTAATCCATGGATTCTGCAGCGTAGAGATCGACAGGAAGTCACATTATCAGATCGATTGGATTTGATTCGCAAGCATTTAGCACTAAATATAGACTTCTATGGAGTAGAAAAAGGACTAATTTTGTTCAGAAAACATGTTGCACGTTACATTGAGGATACACCAGCAGGTGTGCGTAAGATACGAGTTCCTTTACTGACTTGCGATCGGGTCTCCGATTTCGAGGACTTGCTATGCAGTTTGGTTAGTGAAACCAATGAGACAGTTGGATTGGCGATGTAAGAATTTGGCTGTTAGATATTAATGTGATGAAGCAATACTAGAACAATATACTGGCAAGTTCATCGCGGTACTCTCGTGTCAATGGGTCTTCTTCGCCTAATAACGCAAACACTGCAAGAATCACTAGTTTAGGTTCACCTTGTCTAAAGTTTTTGTCACAACGAAGAACTTCTAATAGTCCGTCCATAGCAGCGGCATGTTGTCCGCGAGCAAGAAGTTTTGCGGCTTGACCATATTGTACTTGTATAGTGTTCGCGTCTTCTGTGTTTTTCTTAGTATCCCCCTCCACCTCAGCAAGTAATTGGGCTAATGGCTTTAATTGTTGAGCGGCTACAATCTCCGATCCAGCAGGAAAGTCATTAATGAAAGCAATAGCTTCATTGCCTTTACCTTGTGCTATGAGAGCTCGTACTAATCCGAGCGTGGCAACCGAGTTATGAGGCTGAGCATCTAAAACTATACGTAATTGCTCTTCAGCTTGTTCCCACTGACGTATAGCCAGAAGGCTTGTAGCCTCAGCAACGATGGTGTCAGTTTCACTAGGTGCTACTTTTTGGATGAATTCACGCACCGTCCGTTCGGGTGCTAATCCATTGAATTCGGCTACAATTTCTCCGTTTCTATAAGCTTTTACAGATGGAATGCCTTGTACGCCAAACCTTACTGCGAGGCCAGGATTTTCATCTACGTTAACTTTGGCAAGCAGGAAGGAGCCAGCACATTCCTGAGCGAGCATTTCAAGTATTGGTCCAAGAGTTTTACATGGTCCGCACCAAGGTGCCCAAAAATCAACAACTATAGGTATTTCGTAAGAGCGGCTTACCACGTCATGCTCGAAGGTTGTTTCGGCAGTGTCAAATATAAATTCGGAAAATGACATGAGTATATTCCTGTATTCGACCGTAATTGTACCATTGCCTTCATAGGCAGTCTGCTGTAGGATTGAATTCTTAGCAAACGTTAATATTGGATTGCAAAGATGGTCAAAACTAACTATTACGCAGCTATAATTCATATTGATTATGAATGCAAGAAAAATACAAATCTAGATATATGAGAATACTTGTAACAGGAGCAGCTGGATTTATCGGATCACAGTTATCTGAACACTTGGCTTTAATTGGCCATGATGTAATTGGTATAGATTGTCTTGTAGATAACTACGCGCGTGAATTAAAAAAGAGAAATATTAGATCGATCCGTGAGCAAGGTTGCGAATTTGTTTTATGTAATCTAGCAGAAGACTCTCTGAGTGATGTTTTACATGACGTTAATGCTGTATTCCATTGTGCTGCTCAGCCAGGACTATCTAGTGTGGCTAGTTTGGATGATTATATTCGTAATAATATTATTGCTACACATCGTTTAGTGGATGCGATAATCGATACTAACACGGTTCAGGGTGGGTTAATATATATATCCACCTCGTCAGTATATGGAGCGAAAGCTATAGGAAACGAAAATGCAGAAACCAAACCAACTTCATACTATGGGGTTACTAAGCTTGCAGCTGAACATCTCGTCATGGCTGCTAGTCGTCAAGGCAAGATAGATGCATGCTCGTTGCGATTGTTTTCTGTGTATGGTCCTCGCGAGCGCCCGGAAAAATTATATCCTCGCCTTATTGAATGTATCTTGCATGACAAAGAATTCACGCTGTTTGATGGTAGCTATGATCATTACAGGAGTTACACTTATGTTGCAGACGCAGTGGCTGGTATGGTGTTAGCTTTAGAGAATATGAGTAGTTGTAACAACGAGATATTTAACATTGGTTCTGATATTTCTATAACTACCAGAGAAGGTATAAGTATTATTGAGAATATTCTGGGTCGCCAAGCTAAAATTAGCATTATCCCAAAACGTTCCGGTGATCAATTGGAGACTCGTGCTGATATAGAAAAAGCACGTACCATACTTGGGTATAAGCCCACAACTTCGGTTTTGGATGGTCTAGCGCAAGAGGTAAATTGGTTCCGAGACAACAATATATATGACGACACCAGATAGTGTGGTTGTACAGCTTTTAATCCTGGAAGAAATTTGTACGTTGAAATACTACCTAATGTTCCTAAGATAACTAACACCTATCATTACAAGGTGTCTGATGAGCTGCGCGATCAGATTTCTTTCGGACTCCTCGTTGTCGTTCCATTTGGCAAGAAGCTTGTGCAGGGAATAGTATTGTCTTTGGACACCACTCCGCCTATTGATGTGACCAATTATAAATATGTGGAATCTATACTTGATCCATATCCAGTATTAACTAAAGCTCAATTGGATTTAGCATACTGGTTGTCAGAAAAATATTATACGAATCTCGTTGATTGCGTTGTAATGATGTTGCCACAGGGATTAAGTCAACGGGTCAACTATATTTATGAATTGGCAGATGAAAGGTTGTCTCTGCACACAGAGTATCAGAAACAAATAACAACTTTACTTAAAGAGCAAGGACCTTTACAGGGAAGGCGGTTAGGAAAGATACTGAAGATTCGTAATTGGAAGCCAGTGATTGAGCGTTTGGTGTCTAGGGGGATTGTCAATAAGACCGCAGTGCTTGCATCTCCTAATGTTAAACCAAAGACCACGACTATAGTACGCTTGATTACTAGTATTACTTATTACGAATTATCTGAAAAGAAACTTAGCAATCGTTCGCAAGCGGCTCACAATAGACGTGCCGATGTGTTGAGGTTTTTGTTTAGCAATAATTTAGCTGTTGACAAAAGTGTTATCTATTCTGAAACTGGAGCTAATATTTCTGACCTTAGGAGTTTGGTGAAGCAGGGATATGTGATTCTAGAAAAGATAGAGACGATTCGAAACTCTTTGTCTGCACTAAATGTAGAGGTTACCAAACCGCCTAAATTAGTAGACGCTCAAGATGATGCTTGGCATATTATGAATAAAGCTTTTCTAGAATCAAACCCAAGGCCTTTTTTGCTGCACGGTGTGACTGGTTCAGGGAAAACTGAGATGTACATGCGTGCTGTATCCGAAGTATTGAAACAAGGCAAAACGGCTATTGTGTTAGTCCCGGAAATAGCTCTTACCCCTCAAACGGTGCGTCGTTTTCTAGAACGCTTTTCACACCGTGTTGGATTGATTCACAGCAAGCTGTCTATTGGGGAGAAATATGATACCTGGCGCAGGTGTCGGTCTGGAGACTTAGATGTTGTGGTTGGTGCACGGTCTGCTCTGTTTACACCTCTGCCAAATATCGGTCTTGTGGTTGTTGATGAAGAGCATGAAGAAGCTTATCGACAGGATGCGCCAGTACATCCCCCTTATTACAATGCTAGAGATGCTGCTGTGGAATATGCGCGTCAGTTGGGAGCAGTATGCATACTGGGAAGTGCTACACCGGATATAGTGAGTATGACATTTGCCAATAAGCAAAAATTTGTCAAGATAAGTTTGCCCGATAGAATAATGGGTCATAGTGAAACACTAGGATTTCAGGACAGCAGTTTAGACAAAATATGTGAACAAGAGCCGCTTGATTTCAGTAAATCTGAGACTCAGTACATTAAGTTACCTGATGTCGAGATTGTAGACATGCGACACGAGCTACGAGCTGGTAATAGGTCGATGTTTAGCCGTATCTTGAAGGAATCGTTATCTAAAGTGCTTGAATCTCAGGAGCAAGCTATCCTTTTCATTAATAGAAGAGGGCATGCATCTTATGTGTTTTGTCGTGATTGTGGTCATACTTTGGAGTGTCCGCGTTGCAGCATACCTTTTACGTATCATAGTACTCAAGACAAGCTAGTTTGTCATCAATGTAATTTGCAACATAATTCGAAAGCTTTGTGTCCAAGCTGTGGTAGTACTCGTATTAAGCACTTTGGTGTCGGCACTGAATCTGTAGAAGAGGAAGTGAAGTACTATTTTCCGAATGCGCGGACAGTGAGATGGGATAGAGATGTTACAAAAACGGCAGGGTCGCATGATAAGATATTGAACAGATTTGTTGATAGGAAGGCCGATGTATTAATTGGCACTCAGATGATAGCAAAGGGGTTGGATTTACCACAGGTCACACTTGTAGGTGCTGTATCGTGTGATGTTGGATTAACACTTCCGGATTACCGAGCAGCCGAAAGGACTTTTCAAGTGCTTGCCCAAGTGGCGGGTCGCTCAGGTCGTAGCCGTCTAGGAGGGCATGCTGTAATGCAAACTTACATGCCCGATCATCATGCTATTGTTTCAGCTGCAGGCCATGATTATGATGGATTTTACAAACACGAAATCGAATTAAGGAGGCGCTATAATTATCCACCATTTGGTAAGCTTGTACGACTACTGGGTAGTAACCATAATAATATTCGCATTGAATCAGAGGCACATTCCGTAGCTGATGAGTTACGGGGGAGAGTTCGCAAATACAAAGCGAGTAGTACTGAGGTTATCGGTCCAGCACCATGTTTTTTTTCAAAATCAGGTGGCAAATATCGGTGGCATGTGATTTTACGTGGGCCGGACCCAGCAGAGTTAGCAAACATAAAGTTGCCTAGTGGTTGGAGGCTTGAGGTAGACCCTTTAAGTTTATTGTAAGCTCACTGTTGTAGTATGTGTCATAGATTTGATGGCAAGTCTGCTTCATGCTACACTTGAACAGAATGATCACTTTACCTCCCGTTACACTTATCTATGGAAATGATGAATTTGCAATAGAGGAAAAACTCAAGGCATTAATAGAAAGTCTCGGTTCAAAAGACAATATTCTGATGAATGTTAGCGAGTTTGAGGCTAAGAACTTGTCTTTTGCTGAATTGCAAGCAGCTTGTGATGCTGTGCCGTTTCTAAGTCCATACCGATTGGTGCTCGTGAGGGGCTTCATGGATAAGAGCAACAGCAGTAACAAAGGCGGATCTTCTAAGGATGTGATGGAAAGTTTTATTCGCTATCTTACTAAGATACCTTCGACTACTGGATTGATAGTGATTGAGAAGCGCAAATTACCCAGTAATAGCCGGTTACTTAAAGCAGTACGTGCTACCAAAGGCGCTAAGCTGGAAGAATGCTTACTGCCCACTAAAAATGATTTGCTTCAGTGGATAAAGGATCGTGCCTCAAAAATGGGTGGTGCATTTACAGATTCAGGGGCGTACGCACTAGCTGATGCTGGAGTAGATGGGCCTAGAGCATTGTCGTCCGAAATCGACAAGCTTCTTACATATGTAAACTGGGAACGATCAGTGGAGGCTGACGACGTGATTAAACTGGTACCGATGGCTGGACAAGCTGACATATTTTTACTAGTGGATTCATTAGCTAATCGAGACGGACATACTGCTATGCGCGAGCTTCGTAGACTTGTAGGTAATGGAAATAGAGAACCTATAGGTGTGTTTGGTATGATTGTGAGGCAATACCGTCTTTTGTTACAGACCAAGGAGATTTTGCAAGCAGGTGGTAACACAGCTGACGTGAAGAATATACTAGGATTGCATAGTTTTGTTGCAGATAAGGTGAGCAAACAATCGCAACGTTATGAGTTGAGTACCCTGGAGCACATATATAGGCGTTTGCTGAGCATGGATGTTGCAATGAAAACAGGCAGTGATAGTGAAACTATTTTAGATGTTATGGTGGCGGGACTAACAGCGTAACATTGTGATTTAGCATAATCTTATAGGAGGTAAGTATGAGTATTCAGCCATTAAGCTGGGATGATTTTGAAGATAGTAGCGTAGCGTCTGATGAACCTACTGTTATTACTGGTTGGCGGTTATGGATTGCGCGTGGTATATGGTCAGTAGTACTGTTGACAACAATTGGTATTTTTGTGTCTAGTATTCAACCGTATTTCGACTTTGTTATGTTTTTCCCTAAATTCTGGTTTAGTTCCCCTGACTACTCTACCGCTTTGGAGCAATTAAGTTTGAGTGCAGGGTTTTACCATGGATACCTCATTGCGTTGCAATCCATACAAGTTTGTGTGTGTTTGGTGATTGCAGGTTTGATTTTCAAGAATAAATCTAATGATTGGTTAGCCCTCTTTGTTTCGCTGACTCTTGTTGCATATGCGGCAAGTCAAGGTGACCAGATTGGCGCATTACTTATGAATATTCCACAATTGCGTTATGTTGCGCTTCCATCATTGGCTTTAGCTGAAACATCGTTACTGTTGTTATTGTATTTTTTCCCAGATGGTGACTGTAGCCCAGGTTGGACAAAGCCATTGGCGTGGATATGGGTGATTTGGCAGCTGTCTAACCTAGTGTATGAGGCATCTCCATTAAATCCTGCGCTTTGGCCAACACTGACACGAAATTTAGTTATGTTAGCTTGGTTTAGTACTGGTTTGTTTGCGCAACTATGGAGCTATGTGAAAGAATTTACTCAAGTTCAAAGGCAGCAGACCAAGTGGGTACTTTTTGGTTTTGTGTTGTCAGTAGTAGGAATGTATGTGCCCGCAATTTTGAAGGGCATTATTCCATCCCTTGGCAGTCCTGGCATGGGAGCAGTGGTTTATGAAATATTGTTTGTCGAGGGTTTTGCAAGTTTGGCATTTCTATTGATACCGGTGGCATTGCTGATATCTATTATGAGGTTTGGATTATGGGAAGTTGACTCCCTAATTAATCGTGCTCTGGTTTATGGATCTCTCACTATAGTAATGGTGATTCTGTTTGAGTTGTTGTCCGGGGTAATTGAAAATCTTACAGAACTCATATTGGCTGAGCCTCCGGGGATAATTGAAGCAATCACAGCTTTGGCGATTGGAGCTCTTATACAGCCAGTACAGGATAAAGTACAGGATTTTGTTGATGGGCGATTTTATGCGGCAAAGGTTAATCTCGGTAATGCTGTTAGAGCATTTTCTGACAAAATTAGCTATGTGATTGATAGGCAGGAACTGATGAATTTGCTTCTTGATAGAACGGTAGAGTTACTGCAAATTGGACATGGCGCCGTATATTTGCGAGGTAAAGATAATAGCATGACTGCTGTGAACAAAAATAATATGACCGATGAAAGGTTTAATTCTGTACCAATTAGTCAGGAGGTTTTTGAGGAGTTAGAACGGGGAGACCCTGTTTTTGAAGGGGATGAAACTTTTGAAACATTGCATCTAGGAATGCGACAAACTTTTACTATGCTAGTGCCTTTGACAGTAGTTCGAGAAGGTATTAGAGAATTAACGGGTGTTCTAGCTTTGGGGCCTCGTCTTTCAGGAATGGGTTATTCTAGTGAAGACGAAACACTAATGGCCACATTGGTGGACTCGGTATCGCGCGCTTTACTAGTATCGGAATTGATTGAACAGAACGCTGTACATCAGAACTAAAAAGATATGTGAGTTTCTATAGTTATCTATAAAATAAAAACACACCCTATAGCAATGTAGGGTGTGTTTTTATTTACTGTAAACGATTCTTGGATCATTATCGTTTGTTGTTGATAGACAATACAGCGATTAGATTATGTTACATTCTCCCAGAGGGTGATACCATCTCGTCATCGTCATCGTCATCGTCATCATCTAAATCAACCAAATGATCGTGATCATCAATGTCATCATCCCAGTCTGAATCATCATCGTCGTCATCAATATCATCATCGTCGTTATCATCAATATCATCTTCTGTCGCAGACGCTAGTTCACCTGTTGGATCTGGGGTAGCCATGTCACCGTAGTCGCCGTCCGCACCACCATATTCACCATTCATATCTTCTTGTGCTACTGAATGCCAGTCAAAATCTTCTTCAGCTTTTTCATATGCTTCTGCATATGTGATGTCACCGGCATCTGCCATGGCAAAGATGTCTTGAACACCTGATGGAGCATCAGTGAGTTCACCTGCGGGAGGAGGCAAAGTGGGATCGAATGCACCATACTCGCCGCCCATAGCACCAT
>DDZT01000021.1 GCA_002346435.1 Anaerolineales bacterium UBA3001 | reverse complement strand
AGGAAGACTACCTGCTTGATAGGCGACCAGGTGTAAGCACAGTAATGTGTGAGCCTAGGCGTACTAATGGTCGAGAGGCTTCACCAATAGACATGGTGCGGAGAACTTGAAGTTTGTTTCAGTTATAATACTACTCTATTCAGTAATTTTTTGTAAGAAACGCCCTTTGGTGATTAGAGCAGCGGGGGTACACCCGGTCCCATCCCGAACCCGGAAGTTAAGCCCGCTAGCGCCGATGGTACTTGGCTGGAGACGGCCCGGGAGAGTAGGTCATTGCCAGGGGGTTTTCTGTTTTTAATACAACCAACTAAAATCATATACAAACTAATATAATATATGTTATCTTTATCACAAGTTTTGATTTGTTGCTTTGTGTCAATCAATCAAGTTATGGGGAATCGAAACTAATGGATTTGAAACAACAAGCAGCACTGTATGCTCTGCGATACGTGCATTCAGGCAACATAATAGGGTTGGGTAGTGGCTCCACGATGGCTTTGTTTATTGAAGAGTTAGGTGCATTGTTGAAATCAGGAGAATTAAGTGACATAGTAGCGGTGCCTACTTCTGATGAAACGGCTCAGCAAGCTCGTCAGGCGGGCGTGAAATTGTCAACTTTGGATGAGCATGAACGTTTGGATATCGCTATAGACGGTGCAGACGAAGTTGACAACAATCTAAATCTAATCAAAGGGCTTGGTAGAGCCTTGCTGCGCGAGAAAGTAGTGGCGACACATGCACATGAATTTATAGTCATCGTTGACAACACTAAACTGGTCGCTCGACTTGGTAAACGGGGCCCTTTACCTATAGAGGTGGTTTCATTTGCAGTTGACTCTCAAATTCGTTGGCTAACTGAATTAGGCTGTGTGGCGGAGTTGTGGTTATCTGAAAATGGTTCGGCCTTGCTGACTGATAATGGAAATCCTTTAGTGCGCTGCTGGTTTGACAATGGCATAGATAATCCCAAGCATTTGGCTTCACTGATAAAATCTAGAGCAGGAATTGTTGAACATGGTCTTTTCCTGGATATGGCTACCAAAGTGATTGTTGCTCATGAGACAGGAATCACAGAAATGGAACGTGACGACTAAACTAACCTTTACTCAAGGTGTGAGCATATCATTCTCATCTTTCTTTTTCCATGTACATTCAATTTTTATAGTGCTTGCAGTCATTCTGGGTGCCTGTAGTACTTTGGCAGAAAGTTTTTCCCCATCATTGGACAACAATGTAAACATTGACAGTAGTGTTGATGATATCGAAACATCTCGAATTGTCATTGTAGGTGCAAATGGAGGGTTGTTAACCAATCGTGATGATATATTTTTCACACAAGAACTTCCGCCTAGATACGAATTATATTGGGATTACAATGTAGCAACTAAAATGCTTGCTTATGCTGGAAGTGAATATCATACACTGCCAGAAGCTACTTGGTCCGTTAGTGATTTTTGGTCCTATGACTATCAGAGTAATGTTGCGATGCGTTGGTGGTCATCCGGAGTAGGGCGCGTGTTGTGGGACCCAAGCACAAATTTCGCAAATGCTAGAGCTGCATTGATAGTATTCAATGCAGACAATAATGATTTTTCTTTAGGTATAGCAAATAGCCCTGGTAGGGTCAGGATGTTAGCTGATCATGTTGGATATGCTTTTTCATGGTCTCCTGATGGTACTGAGATCGCATTTGTGCGTCAGTCAATTGACCCCGGCATTTATGTATTGAATGTGGAACAAACGGATGTGCGTAAAGTCAGCGATTTTTCCTATAAATCAATTGTATCCATAATGGACCAGCCATTATGGATTGTAAATCATGATATTCTAGCAGTAGCTGATAGTGGTGATCGCCCTTTGTTATTTGTTAGTCTTCATGATACAAGCGAATTTGCACCAACCACTACTGACGCTAATACAATACCTGGCCCGCGTCCAATCAAAATGTTGTGGTCTCCTAATTATAACCAGTTGATCCTCTCAGGCGAGTCTGGAGTGATTATGGAAACTTGGATCCATAATTTTGGCTCAAATATGTACGAAGTTAACAAAAGTGTTAATCTAGGTCATGCTTCCTTAGAAGGGTGGTATGAGTATGGAGAAAGCGTAATTCTTGTCAGACCAGATGGTGCTGAAATATATAGTTTGCCCAAGTCGTGAAAATGTTAATAATCAACATAGTGAGGATAAAATAGATGAGCACATCACATTTGCTTAATTGGAATGAATTTGAGAAGGTAGATATGCGCATTGGGAGAATCATGGAAGTACACGCCTTTCCGGAAGCTATACGTCCTGCATATAAATTGGTGATTGATTTCGGTATGCTGGGCACCAAGAAGTCCTCCGCGCAAATTACGAATTACAAATCCGAAGACTTAATTGGTCGTCAAGTGGTAGCTGTAGTGAATTTCCCATCGAAGCAAATAGGACCATTTGTCTCAGAAGTATTAGTCTTAGGTGCAATTGTTGATAGTGGAGAAGTCAAATTACTTATGCCTGATGCAGAATGTGAATTAGGCAGTAAAGTATCATGAAATAGACAGGCATTCAGCATTTTGGTTATCCAGTATTAAGTGTGAGATGTCTTCCACTAAGCTTATAAAAGTTCTTACTCCTACTTACAACCTTAAAATTTTAAAAACACATAATTGTTGCACACAAATTTTTACTCTAGAGTAACCCGTATATACGGGACCGTATAGAGTATTTGCCCTCTATATATGCATATAGACCAATTTAATTCGCAAAAATTGGTATTTTTGACACCATTACATCTTGTTATCTGAATTTGGATCAAGTTGCACATATGTGGGTGTGTGTGCTATAAAAGTGGCTAATTGTGGGATGTTGTGGATAAAAGTGGGAGATTAAGGGTATTGTTTGACTTGGAATACGTCAGGGTGTCTATCAGGATAATCTAATGTTTTTAGGCGAGTACTACCATACTATTGATAGTAAAGGACGGGTTACGGTGCCCTCTGTATATCGCGACAAACTTCAAGAAGGGTGCGTTTTTTCTAGGGGGTGGGAGCGTTATCTGATTATATACAGTAATAACACTTTTTTAAAAATGGCCAATAGATCCCAAGAACTTAGCCCGACTGTTCCCGAGCATCGTGTATTGCAGAGGGTTATGTTTGCCAGTGCTCGAGAAGGTCAATTTGACAAATTAGGTCGGGTAAATATACCAGCGTTTTTACGTGCTTATGCTGGATTGGACAAAGAGGTGGTTTTGGCAGGTGTTGGTGGATGGATAGAAGTTTGGAATAAGGAAGATTGGGAGATTCAACTACATACGGTTAATGATAGTGAAGCTAATTCTGAGCGTTTTGCCGCATTGAATTTAGCAATAAGTCCTCATATTTCGGATGTCTTTGCGGAGGACAACTAGCTTTCGTGATGGATATTGCACAATCATACTCAATGCTGTGGCTAGTAATTAATGTGGAATTTAGCAGATGACACATATACCTGTTCTTTACGAAGAAGTAATTGGATGCCTTCAACCGCATTCATCTGGTAAATATGTGGATGGCACAGTTGGTTCTGGAGGGCACGCGGCCGGCATATTGCAAGCTAGTGATCCTGATGGAATGTTGCTGGGTCTCGATATTGATTCTTGTGCAGTCAATACTGCTGCCAGAACACTTAAGATGTTTGGCAAACGTGCAATACTCAGAAAATCGTCATATGTTGAAATTGATAAGTGTGTAAGTGAAATAGGATGGCACAAGGTTGATGGCATTGTGTTGGATTTGGGGCTCTCATCTCAACAATTAGAAAAGGCTAAACGAGGATTTTCTTTTAATCTTGAAGGTCCATTAGATATGCGGTTCGACTCAACGGAAGAATTGATGGCAGATGACATAGTCAACAGTTGGCCACAGCATAAGATCGCAAAAATCTTGTATGAACTTGGTGATGAGACACAAGGGAATAAGATAGCTAGAGCATTGGTCAGTGAACGTCCGATCAATACTACGTTACAACTTGCTCAAATTGTTGCCAATTGTAAAAGACATAGTAAGGCTGGTCGTCATGTGGCCACAAAAACATTTCAGGCATTGCGTATTGCTGTTAACAAAGAGATTGACAATATTGTCAATGTGTTACCTAAAGCACTTGAAATTCTTGCGCCAGGAGGACGTATTGCGATAATAGCTTTTCATTCTTTGGAAGATAGACTAATCAAGCGATTTTTGAGGCAGGAATCGCAAGATTGTGTCTGTCCAATAGAGCAGATTACATGTGTGTGTGATCATCATGCAACAATTACCAGAGTGAATAGAAGGCCTATCAGTCCAACGTACAGAGAAATTACAGAAAATAGACGCAGTCGCAGTGCACGACTACGTGTAGCGGAGAAGATATAAGAAGATATAAGAAGATAATAGTTAGAGTTACGGAGGTATTTTCATGGAAAGGTACCTGTTGTCAACGATAGTTAGACCTTTAGCCTTTTTTACAATTGATACTGTATTGATATTCCTTATATTGCAACAACTGCGTGTCATTGGATGAAGAATTCGCAGCAATTGCTGTTTGGATTATTACATATGTTTGGCATGGACCTTGCATATTTAATGTAAAGGACCAAAGTAAATGTTTAAAATGTATTTAGTGACAGAGAGGGATATGTCTGTGGGATTCTCCAGGAGGATGAGATGGCTGTGAGACAAAAAATGGCTGCGGATGGTCATTTAGAGGCGGTACCTGAAAAGTCATTTAAACAAGCACAGTGGCGACGACACAGGCAAATTACAGTGCCAATATTGATAATCGTATTTGCTTTGGGGATGTTTGGTGCAATTTATCTGGCAGAAACTTCACGAGCAGCGGTTACGGGTAGGCATGTACAGCAATTGCGGAGGCAAGTTGAAAATATTGGATATGAAAATGACCTTATACACGCTAACAATGCATACTTAGAATCCGCGTCACTTTTGATGGAAAGAGCTGGTCAATTAGGGTATGTGCCATTGCAATTGGACCAGATTGAATATTTGGTTGTGCCGAATTTTGGTTATGAGCAAGATGATCATAGTATTTTGAGCTCTGGAGGCAATGATTCCGCAGATTTGACGAGTTACTATGATGAAAGTCTTTCTGAATGGGCTGTACGTCATTTCGCTAAATGGGGCTTGATAGAAGAATAAAATGCGTTCAGAGTCTTTTCACAATCGTTTAGGTATTGTTGCATTTCTTCTAGGATTATGCACACTTTTTGTGTTTTATCGTCTTATTAGTTTGCAATTCAACTCTAAAGCTGCTGAGGTTGCAGTTGGTGGTCCTGGAAATTTCCAGATGGTTCGACCACCTAGAGGACGAATATTTGATAGAAATGGTGAATTGCTTGCTACTAATGCGGTTTTCTATGAGGTTGGTATTGATTATGACTCTGTTCTGTATGGTGATGAGAATGAAGATGGAGAAATTGATGAATTTGATAGACGAATTATATTGAAAAATATTGCTATGGAGCTATCAAATTTGATCGATATGTCATATGAGGCTCTACAAAAATTGGTACTAGATGACACGAGTGTGGATGGGACTAAACTGTCCTACAAGAAATTGAAGGCGTATTTGGAACCAGAGCTTGCTCCTGATTTGGAGCGTCAGATGCAACAGCTTTATTATGGAAGTCATGGTCCAAAGATTACACCAGAATTTGCAGAGCAACTTAGTGCGATACTCAATGGCGACTATGACGAACGGGTTGAACCAATTTTGGGGGTCCAATTACAAAGGTTAGTCGAAGCGTATGGAAAAGACCTTAATCTTGAATTACGTCAGCACATTTGGGCTTTGTTATCTGGAAAGTACGGGCATACATTGAGAAGTATAACCGTAAGGCCTGTTTTATTACGTACATATCCAAATGGTCCATTAGCTGGGCATATACTTGGTCTGGTTTTGTACAATCAGACTGGATATTATGGGGTAGAGGGCTACTATGATGATATTCTAGGTGGAGACACGGAGAGAGTCTTTGTGTCGATCATACCTCTCGATGTAGGCACAGAACTTCAGACAGATGCAAACGCTGACGTATATTTGACTATAGATCGCGAGATTCAATTCTTATCTGAGCAAGTTTTGGCAGAAAGCATTCAGGAATATGAGGCTGAAAGTGGAATGATGCTTGTCGGTGATCCAACCACTGGAGATATTCTTGCCATAGCTTCCGTGCCAGGTTTTGACCCCAACGATATTGAAGCAGTTATCACAGACACTGAAAATGTAGGGCGCAATCCAGCTGTGAGCGAGCAATTTGAACCAGGGTCTGTCTTCAAGGTAATAACTATGGCTGCTGCACTTGAATCCGGAGTGTTTTCGAGGTATAGCAGCTATTTTGATACCGGCAAATTTGAGTATGGTGGAATTGTGATAAAGAACTGGGACTTAAAAGCTCATGACCATCAAGACATGACAGGTCTGTTAGCACGCTCATTAAATGTGGGGGCTGCGACTCTTTCTACTACCCTTGGTGCCAAGCAATATTATGATTATTTACAGGCATTTGGCATTGGCAGGTTAACACATGTTGATATTCAGGGTGAGGAAACTGGTAGTCTTAGGCGTCCTGGTGATCCGCATTGGCATGATGCAGATTTGGCTACTAATTCTTTTGGGCAGGGATTGGCTGTAACGGGTTTACAGATGCTTACAGCTGTATCTGCCGTTGCGAATGGCGGCGTTATCATGCAACCACACTTGTTGCAGGAGATTAGAGATGGTGACATGGTTTATACAGCCAAGCCTAAGATATTAGGCAATCCCATTTCTAGAGAAGTAGCTAACACATTGACAGATATGCTCACAGCAAGTCTTCAAACCGAGACATCGCATTCAAAGGCATTAGTGGGTGGTTACAAACTTGCTGGAAAAACAGGCACAGCTCAAATACCGATGCCTTATGGTTATGATACTGAGCGTACTATGGCATCTTTCATTGGCTGGGGTCCAGTTGACCAACCAAGATTCATAATATATGTGAAATTGGATGCTCCCCAGACTAGTCAATGGGGTTCATCAACAGCAGCACCTACATTTGCAAAAATGGTTGAAAGGCTAGTAATACACATGGAGATTCCTCCGGAGGAAATCAGGCAGCGCTTAGCTTCCGAATAATAATATGAGGCTACAATGCTTAGTTTAGGTACAGCTGTTACTGCTCTCACCGGATTGCATTTGGACAATGCCGTACTGTCCAAATCAATTGTAAATGTAGTAATTGACTCTCGTCAGGCAGTGCAAGATACAGTATTCGTGGCTTTGGCTGGAGAAAAAGATGATGGTCATCAGTATCTTGAACAAGCGTTTGGCCAGGGTGCTATAGCAGCTTTTGTAGAGCATGATGTTGGAAGTAATTTTTCTTGTTTAGATTTGAGAGATGTTAGTTCAATAGAACATCAAGTAGATCACATAGTTTTGCCAGTATGCTTGCGAGTGTCAGACACATTAAAAGCATTGCAGCGGTTTGCACAATACTGGCGTAACCAACTGAACGTTCGAGTTGTGGGGATTACTGGTAGTGTTGGAAAGACCACTACCAAGGAGCTTGCATCATCAGTTTTATCTAAGCGATTTAAAACACTAAAGTCCGAAGGCAATCTAAACAATGAAATTGGTCTTCCTTTGAGCTTGTTAGCATTACAAGAAAGCCATGAATATGCTGTGTTGGAGATGGGTTTTTATACCAGAGGGGAGATTAAATTTCTGTGCGATATAGCTTCTCCACATGTGGGAGTGATAACGAACGTATATCCAGTGCATGTAGAACGAGCTGGTAGCCTCGCAAACATTGTCGCTGGAAAATCAGAACTCGTAGAAGCTTTACCCAAATCACCTGATGGAATATCTATCCTGAATGCTGATGAACCTATTGTGATGGCTATGAGCGCAAAGGCATCATCGCGTGTATTCACTTATGGCTTGAATTCCAGAGCAGATTTGTGGGCCTCAGATGTCAATAGTATGGGTCTAAATGGTGTCAAGTTTAAGGTGCATTACGATGGTGATATTTTACATGTGCGCGTTCCACTTCTTGGTCGACATTCAGTTCATACTGCATTACGTGCTGCGTCGGTAGGATTGGTGGAAGGACTAACCTGGCAGGAGATACTAGAAGGTCTCCAGGCACAAGATGGCCAGGCGCAACTGCGGCTGTACGCGGTTCCAGGTCCACATGGAAGTATGCTTTTAGATGACAGCTACAACGCATCACCAGAGTCGACTATTGCTGCTCTTAATTTACTGGATGATTTAGATGCGGTTAAACGTGTAGCTGTTCTCGGTGACATGTTAGAGCTTGGTCCTTTTGAACATCAAGGTCATATTTCTGTGGGAACACGTGCACGTCATGTGGTTGATTTGTTGGTTACTGTAGGGGAGTTGGGTCCGCTTATTGCAGAAGGTGCTCTTAACGCTGGGATGGCGACGGATGAAATAGTTCAATGTCGAGATAGAAAACATGCACTCAATTATTTATCAAATAATATTGGCAGGGGAGATGTGGTGTTAATCAAGGGTTCTAGAAGTCTGGGGCTTGATAGCTTGGTTAATGACTTGGAAATACTAGCATGAATCCTGAAGGAATATTTTCGCTAACTTTGGCTAGCATTACTTTCGTAATGACTGTGATTTGGGGTGGCCCATTACTCGAGATACTTAGACGACTAAGAATTGGCAAGCAGATAAGGGTTGACGGACCTCAAACACATTTTTCCAAGCTCGGCACTCCTACTATGGGTGGTTTACTGGTCATCGCACCAGTGCTGGTAATTACTGCAGTACTTAACTTGGTTAGTCTGGCCAAAGTTGTTACTGGACGCTCAATTCTATTGCCGTTATCTGTATTAGTCGGATTTGCTGCGCTAGGAATGTGGGACGATTGGTATGGACTAAGAAATGGTCGTAAAGGAGAGGGCATTCGCGCCCGTTATAAGCTGATCACCCAAGTGGTAATTGCACTTGGCGCAGTATTGGTGCTCTATTTTGCATTTGACATACATAGTGTGGCATTGCCTGGATTTCCTCGCAAAGTGGATATAGGTTTATTTTACATTCCTATAGCTGTTCTTATTATCGTTGGCACATCCAATGCTGTAAATATTACTGATGGGTTAGATGGTATGGCTGGACTAGTTTTGGTTACAAACTTTATGGCTTTCGGATTTGTGGCTCTTTTGCAAGGGCAAGTTTTTCTCGTAAGATTCTGTTTCACACTGGTTGGTGCCCTTTTCGCATTTTTATGGTTCAACGTTCATCCAGCACAATTGTTTATGGGAGATACAGGCTCTCTGTCACTTGGAGCATTGTTGGGAGTAGTGGCTCTTATGACAGGTCAATGGTTGCTTTTGCCAATTATAGCTATTGTGCCGTTGGCAGAGACTTTGTCTGTGGCAATGCAGGTGTTGTATTTCAAGTGGAGTGGTGGTCGCCGGATTTTTCGTATGGCTCCACTTCACCATCATTTTGAATTGATGGGTTGGAGTGAGACACAAGTTGTACAAAGATTTTGGTTGGTATCAATTCTATCCGGCATGATTGGTGTAGCTTTAGCCTTACTTTAGTATACAAATAGGAGGTTACTATGGAAATAGGATTATTATGGTTTGACGATGGTGAAAAGAGATCATTGAAAGAAAAAATTAACAATGCAGTGAGTCATTATGAGAAGCGTTTTGGTGATCAACCTACTGTGTGTTACATGCATCCTGATACGATGATTGAAGATTGTGGCCCTCCTCAGGGAGTATCAGTTAAAACTGCTGCTAATGTACTTCCTAATCACTTTTGGGTTGGAATTGCATCAGATAGTATACAAGAATATAAGCCTAATAATTGACACTGTCATGGGAGGTAAAGGATTAGCATGATTGGTCAAACTGCACTTGTTATAGGTCTTGCTAGGCAAGGCATGGCTGTAATCAAGCATCTAGTATCTTTAGATACCAACGTTATAGTCACGGATTTACGAAGTGCAGAAGATCTTGCGACACCAATTCAAGATTTGAGTTCTTATGCCATTGATTTCGTGCTCGGAGAACATCCCCTTTCGCTTCTCGATGATGTAGATATCATATTTGTGTCAGGGGGAGTGCCACTGGATATACCGTTGTTGCAGGAGGCGCGCGCAAAGGATATACCTCTATCTAATGATTCACAGCTTGTATTAGAGCAATTGCCCTGCAAAGTTGTGGGTATTACTGGTTCGTCAGGTAAAACAACGACTACACTACTTACGGGAAAAATAATTGCGGCTTCACAAAGTTACAAGAATGTGTGGGTTGGTGGAAATGTTGGTAATCCTTTATTGCTTGATATACATCAAATGACTGATCAAGACATCGCAATAATGGAGCTTTCCAGTTTTCAATTGGCAATTATGACATCCAGTCCTAATATAGCTGGTGTACTGAATGTGTCGCCTAATCATTTAGATAGGCATTCAAATATGCAGGAATACGTGATGGCCAAGGAACAGATCTTAGACGCGCAGCAATCAGATGATGTAGCAGTTTTGGGTTGGGACAATGAAATTACTCGGCAAATGCGTAATCGAGTACGCGGTCATTGTTGGGGATTCAGTATGAATTCGGATGCAAACTTTGATGATGGATGCTTTATTGAAAACGAACAAATTATGCTGCGTAGCAACGGAGTTACAAATTTAATAATGTCATGTGAGGAAGTAAGTTTGTTAGGTGCGCATAATTTGATGAATGTTATAGCAGCAAGTGCTTTGGCAGCTGCTTCTGGAATTGGAATTGATGCTATCCAAGCTGGAATATGCGATTTTGATGGAGTGCCTCATAGAATGGAAATAATAACTGAAGTCAACGGAGTTCGCTGGGTAAACGATACGATGGCGACAACACCTGATCGGACTATTGCGGCACTTAATGCTTTTGAAGACCCTGTAATTCTTTTGCTTGGTGGTCAGGACAAAAAATTACCTTGGCATCTTCTTGCAAGAGAAGTGCAATCTGGAGTAAAGAATATTATCTTATTTGGAGAAGCGGCACCATTGATAAAAAGGGAGCTAGAAAATGCCTGGTCCAAGTCTAAGTTAGAGACGGGTATTCCATTTGGCGAGCGAGGTTTTGTTCAATTTGCGGATGAGGGATCAGGGTCTGAAAGACTTGTAAAAGAGTCGACTGCCGGGGAAGCAGCGGACCCTGATCCTATTCCTGTGGTTGCTAATTTGCTAGAAACCATCGGGATTGAGCAAGCAGTTGAAGCTGCCTATACTCTTTCTGATCCTGGAGATGTAGTGTTATTGGCTCCTGGATGTACAAGTTACGATCAATTTTCAGACGCTACAGAGCGCGGAGAGTGTTACAGAGAATTAGTGGTGAATTTATCATGATAGCTACCGGAACATCTGAACAAACTGTTCAATCTCAACAAGGCAGAATAAAGGGAAGAACTACTCAGGTTGACTGGATATTAGCTATGATGACGGCAATATTGTTAGTATTTGGCATCATGATGGTATTTTCTACGACTTTTGATTTGTCATACAATTGGCATGGTTCACGTTTTGTAATGTTAAACAAACATTTGTGGCATTTATTGTTTGGCATAGGAGCACTAGTATGTTGTGCTCTTTTAGATTATCGCAATCTACGTATTCCAATAGTAGCTATAGGTATGGGGATGGGCACTATTATTGTATTAGTTTTGGTTCTGATTATTGGTACTGACCGAGGTTTGGTTGCAGGGTCTTATCAGCCTTCAGAGTTAGCAAAACTGGTGACTATATTGTATTTGGCTGTATGGATGTCTTCCAAGCAGGACAAATTAAAGGATTTTTGGAACGGAATTGCTCCGTTTGCAATTTTGGTAGGTATTGTTGCTACATTAATAATTTTACAACCTGATATTAGTGCTGCGGCTACTGTGATTGTCATTGCTGTACTGATGCTTTTTCTTGCCGGGGCAGCAATAGTACATCTTGCCGGAGCATTAGTGATTGCATTATCTGTAGGATATCTAGTGATAAATTTTTATCCTACAGGGCAGCAAAGAATTGCAGAATATTTGGCTGGACTGCGCGATATCACTGAGGGTTCCTGGCATGTTCGCCAGGCTATTGTTGCTTTTGTTGATGGTGGAATTTTTGGGGTAGGTTTAGGGAAAAGTGCAGGAAAATTTTCATATTTGCCTGTACCTCATACAGATAGCGTCTTTGCCGTAATAGGTGAGGAGCTTGGTCTTATAGGTAGTCTAATCGTAGTTGTGCTGTTTGTAGTGCTTTGTTGGCGTGGAGTGTTGATTGCTGTACGAGTACAAGATTCTTTTGGCAAACTGTTAGCAGGTGGACTGACGGGTTGGATTGCTATCGAGGTTATAGTCAACATAGGAGTCATATTAGGAGTATTACCCTTCGCTGGAAATGCCTTACCACTTATTAGCTATGGGGGTTCTTCACTAGTTGTGACTTTAACTGGTGTCGGAATTTTGATGAGTATTTCTAGATATGATTTGGAAATTAGACCGGACAGGGAGAGCCGTGCGATTATTGATTTGCGCTGGTGGAACAGGCGGGCACGTCTACCCAGCAATGGCAGCCGTCGCTAGTCTACGCGAGTTCCGTTTGACTAGCGGTGACTTGAATCTACTGTGGATTGGCTCAGTAGGTGGAATTGAGGTAGACATTGTTAATAAGGCTGGTATTGATATAGAGATAATTTATTCGGGTGGTGTAGTGGGTAGAGGATTTGCCGGAATTTGTAAAGGATTGTGGAAGGTTATGATAGGTACAATGCAAGCTTGGCCTTTGATGTCTAACTTTAAACCAACCGCTATTTTTGTTACAGGAGGTTATACAGCTATTCCAGTGGTGCTCTGTGGATGGCTGCGTAGAATACCCGTTGCTATTTACTTGCCTGATGTGGAGCCAGGGCTTGCAGTGCGCGTGATTGCTAGGATTGCTAAACGTGTATTGATAACTGCGGAAACTTCACGGCAATTTTTCGATTTTAAGAAAAATGAAACTATAGTTACAGGATATCCATTGAGACCAAAATTGTTGCGTGATATTCAAGTTTCTACTACCAAAGCTAGGCAACATTTTGGAATAAATTGTTCGCGTAAGACAATATTGGTTGTAGGTGGAAGTTTAGGAGCTCGTAGTATTAATAAGGCAGTTGTCAATTCTGTTAATGAATGGGTAGATAAAGGAGTGCAAGTTATCCATATAACTGGAAAGCTGGGGTGGAGCGAAGTGCAAACTGCATGGAGTGGTTTTCATTTAGAAACAAAATCAAATTATAGAATTTTCCCTTACATATATGAAGATATGGGACTAGCGCTTCGCGCAGCTGATTTGGTGGTTGCGCGTTCAGGTGCTTCATGTCTCGGAGAATTTCCTGCTTTTGGTTTGCCGGCAATATTGGTGCCTTATCCTTATTCTTGGCGTTATCAGTACTCAAACGCACAATTACTTAGTAATGCGGGTGCAGCAATATGTATTGAAGATAAAGACCTCATGAGCGATTTGACACATATGGTAACAGGATTGGTGGATAACATATCCGAACTAAACGATATGAGCAAGAAAGCAAAAGGTTTATCGAAGACAGAAGGCTCTGAGAGAATTGCGGAAGAGATAATCTCTATGGCATCAGAGGCATCTAGATGATTTCATTGTCTGTTTTGTTCTGGATGTATCTTTTGCTGTTTGGAGTAATAGGTGCCCTTAGAGGTTGGGCAAAGGAAATACTAGTTTTGTTCAGTTTATTTCTAGCCTTATTTTTGGATGCCATTCTCATGAAATATGTTCCGGGTGTGCAATCGGCTTTGATATCACAAACTGCATTGACACAATTTTCAGTGAGATCCGGATTTGTTTTTATTCTCGCATTTTTTGGTTATTCGACACCGGTAGTAGCTACTTTGTTTGCTGATAAAGCTCGTCGTGAGCGCCTTGAAGACATGTTGCTAGGGTTGTTTCTAGGTGTTATTAATGGATACCTACTTATAGGAACAATATGGCATTATTTGCACGTAACTGGTTATCCAGTTGCAGGCATATTTCCACCAGAAGCTAATAGTGTGATGGATATGTTGGATTACATGCCACCAGAGCTTGTAGGTCCACCTTATATATATTTCGGCTTGGGTATTGCATTCATCTTTATTGTAGTGGTATTTATTTGATTATGTTATTGAATCAACATGTTCATTTTATAGGTATTGGGGGTGCTGGATTATCTGCAATTGCTATGGTATTGCATGAAAGAGGACATGTTGTTAGTGGCTCCGATCTTTCTGAATCAGAAGCAACTGAAAAATTACAGTCCGTCGGAGTTTTAGTTCATATCGGTCATCAAGCTACTAATATTTTGGGTGCTGATGTGGTAATAGCTTCGTCTGCTGTGCCATCGACAAACCCTGAGTTGGTTGCAGCTGCTGCGAGCAATATAAAAGTGTTGAGACGTCAAGATGTACTTGGCAATTTGATGAAAAGCAAGTTAGGATGCGCCATAGCAGGAAGTCATGGTAAGACAACAACTACAGCACTTATTTCATTTTGTTTGCTTGAAAATGGTTTAAATCCTAGCTTTATAGTAGGCGGGATAGTCAATGGCCTAGATACAAATGCAAATTATGATGTAGGCGAACCATTTATCGTGGAAGCGGATGAATATGATCGAATGTTCTTGGGTTTGTCGCCTACAGTTAGTATTGTGACTAGTGTAGATTATGATCACCCAGATTGTTACAGTACTTTTAGCGATATGGAGGCTGCGTTTAGGGAGTTTGTAATGTTAACGCCATTGGAAGGTCGACTTATCATAAATAAAGATGACATACTGGCCCGTAAATTGGGTGATCAAGCCAAAGAGTCTGGTATTCCTGTGGTTACGTATGCACTTCAAAACGATGCTGATTGGAAAGGTGAAGATATACGAGTGAATAGTGATGGAGGCTGTAGTTTTTCTTTGGTGAATGCTCGCAAACAGTATGTTGCCAATGTAGATACTCGTCTAGTAGGTAAACATAATGTCATGAATGTTCTAGCTGCTATAGCAGCAGTCGATTTTTATGACTTAAGTATAGAAAATATCTTAACTTCTGTACGTGAATTCAGAGGAGTAAAACGGCGTTTTGAAATTAAGGGGAAAAGTGCAGGTATTACCGTTGTAGATGACTATGCACATCATCCGATGGCAATTCAAGCAACACTTGGTGCAGCACGCTTACACTTTCCTAACCAGAAATTGTGGGCTTTGTTTCAGCCTCACACTTACTCGCGAACTCATGCTTTGACGTCGGAAATAGCGTCTAGTTTTTACGATGCGGATCATGTGGTCATAACAGACATATTTGCTTCGCGAGAGAAAGATGATAGAACTATTTCAGCGAAAAACATACTTGAATTGATGGATCATTCAGATGCACATTATGTTGGTGATAGTAATGAAGCAGCCAGATTTATTGCTTCAAAGATGCATTCGGGAGACGTACTTATTACCATGAGCGCAGGTGATGGTTACAAGGTTGGTGACCATGTTCTAAATATGCTTCGTTCAAGAAATTCTAAGCGTAGTGATGCTATAGATTCGCTTTTTGGAGGATTGGGAGAAAAAATTAAAAAAAACGAGTCAATGGCATCTTACACCTCTGCGAGAATAGGGGGACCAGCTGATTATTTCATACAGGCTAGATCAGTAGATGAACTTTCTACTGCAGTTCAGACAGGTTGGCAAGCAGGAATACCCGTATTTGTATTCGGTTCCGGTTCTAATTTGCTTGTCTCAGATCAAGGAGTTCGAGGATTAGTAGTTCATAATCTTGCCAGAAGTGTGGCTTTTGAACAAGAAAAATCTAAGATGCATATCAATGTGGGATCCGGAATGATGTTGGCGCCATTAGCTCGTATGTGTATAAATCGTGGTGCAGGCGGACTGGAATGGGCAGTTTCTGTGCCTGGAACTGTAGGGGGAGCAGTAGTAGGTAATGCGGGTGCTCATGGTAGTGACATATCCACGAATATACTTTTGGCTGATATCTTGCAACGCGGGAAAGGGACAAAGAGTTGGACATTGCCTGAACTAGGTTTAAGTTATCGTTCTAGCAATCTGAAAACTAGTGAGGATGATTTAGTAATGTTGCGAGCTGAGTTTGTACTTGACCTAGTTGATACTAATACACTTAGATCATATGCATCACGGTTTATTCAGCATAGACGTCAAACTCAACCGCCAGGTGCAAGCATTGGTTCTATGTTTAAGAATCCTCCTGGAGATTATGCGGGTCGATTGATTGAAGATGCTGGTTTAAAAGGTTTGCGATTGGGAAAGGCGGAGATCTCTACAGTGCATGCTAACTTTTTCATTAATTTGGGAGGAGCTAGTGCTGTAGATGTTTTAGGATTGATTAACAAAGCACGTCACACTGTTCGCAAATTGTTCGATGTTGATTTGGATTTAGAAATACAATTAGTAGGTGAATGGCTATAGGGCCATATTTTGATTGATGAGCATAAAAAAGATGCGCATAGGCATATTATTTGGAGGTAGATCGGGAGAACATGAGGTCTCTTTGAGGTCTGCAAGATCTGTACTCCAAGCAATTGACCGCGAAAAGTATGCAGTAACTCTAATTGGTATAACCAAGAATGGCAGATGGATCGGAGGAGAGAATCCACTTGCTGCTTTAGAAGAGGGAGGCGAGGCAATACATCAATGTCCAGATACTATTTTGCTCATAGATCCTGTGAACAACTCGCTTATACAAATATCTCGAAACAGTAATGATGAGACTATGCATATAAAAAAAGCCGAAGATTTGGATATTGTTTTTCCAGTGCTCCATGGTTCATTTGGTGAGGATGGAGCTGTCCAAGGACTTTTCGAGCTTGCTGACATACCCTATGTAGGCTCTGGAATTGTTGGTTCATCGGTGGGCATGGATAAAGGGGTGTTTAAGTCTGTCATGGATAGCGTTGGTCTGCCAGTTTTGCCTTCTATAACTGTTAATCGTAGCGAGTATCATAGTGACACTAGAATTATGATTGATCGGATAATAAAACAATTGAATTTGCCAGTGTTTATTAAGCCAGCAAATTTGGGTTCTTCAGTAGGTATAACAAAGGCTAATAACATTGCGGAATTAAAATCTGGTCTTGATGAAGCTAGTAAATGGGATAGAAGGATTGTGATAGAAGAAGGTGTAGATGCCCGTGAAATAGAAGTTAGCGTCTTGGGAAATGATGATCCTCAAGTATCTATTGCAGGAGAGG
>DDZT01000065.1:15383-15834 GCA_002346435.1 Anaerolineales bacterium UBA3001 | reverse complement strand
CTGATGTATGCCTCTCCAGTAGTTTACCCGGCAAGTATGGTTCCAGAACGATTTCGATTGTTATATAACTTGAATCCCATGACAAGTGTTATTGAGGCTTTTCGTTCAATACTGCTGTCCACTAATCCCATTCCATGGGATGGTTTGGCAATTGGTTTGTTTGTATCATTATTGCTATCAATAAGTGGAGCTGTCTATTTTATGAGTATGGAAAGAAAATTTGCAGATGTTGTCTAACAATACAGCTATACATGTAGAGAATATCTCTAAGCGCTACCGAATTGGTGCTCAAGAAGAGCGTCATCATACTTTGGTGGGCAGTGCGTTAAAACTAGCAGCGCAGCCGTTACGAAATGCACGTAATCTGCGTAAGTTGACAAAATTTGCCGAAGATGAGGTCGAAAGCCCAGACATTATTTGGGCTCTAAATGATATTTCATTTGATGTTCAA
>DDZT01000065.1:14892-15057 GCA_002346435.1 Anaerolineales bacterium UBA3001 | reverse complement strand
GGTGAAGTCATTGGTATTATTGGTCACAATGGTGCTGGCAAAAGCACAATTCTCAAAATACTATCGAGAATCACATTCCCTACTAACGGGCGTGTAGAAATAAAAGGTAGAGTAGGATCTTTATTAGAAGTAGGTACTGGATTTCATCCAGAACTTACTGGTCGT
>DDZT01000065.1:0-14598 GCA_002346435.1 Anaerolineales bacterium UBA3001 | reverse complement strand
TTTCATCCAGAACTTACTGGTCGTGAAAATGTGTATCTGAACGGCACTATTTTGGGCATGAGCAAAACTGAAATCGATCGCAAGTTTGATGAAATTGTAGAATTTTCAGGAGTGGCTAAATTTATTGATACTCCAGTAAAACGGTATTCTAGTGGTATGAGCGTTCGTCTAGCATTCTCTGTTGCAGCTCACTTAGATCCTGAGATCTTGTTAGTGGATGAAGTTCTGTCAGTGGGTGACGCGGGTTTCCAAAGTAAATGTATAGGTAAGATGCAAGACGTGGCTAGTGAAGGCCGTACTGTTATATTTGTTAGTCATGTGATGCAGGCTATCAGAAACTTATGTGATCGCACTATTCATATCGATAAAGGTCGAATAATTGACGATGGTCCTACGCAACAAATTATCAGAAATTATTTGACCGGTGGTTCACAGCGACAGCTAGCCGAAAAAGTTTGGGACAATAAGGATACACAGCCAGGAGATTCAGGATTTAGGTTGCTGGGATTGCGCATCTTAGATTCAGGTGGCAATACCGCGCAAGCTTTTCGAACGTCGGAACCTATTAGGATTCAGGTTGAATTTGAGCTTGATAAATTAATACATGAAATTGGAGTTGGTTATGATTTGTTTTCGGCCGATGGTTCGATGGTCTACAGATCATATCATTATGATGATATCCCCGAGAGGTGGCCAACGATTCAACTAGGATATAACCGTTTAGAATGCGTTATTCCTGCAGGCATGTTGAATGGAGGTAGTTACGTAGTTCGATTATGCGTGTTACAGCAAGATATTAAGTGGATTCTTAATGGAACTCCCGAACTAAGTTTTGATGTGGAATTTGATCACTCTAGATCGCCTTTTTTCTTCAAACTGCGTCGTGGAGTGATTGCACCTGTACTGGAATGGAAGAGGTCGGATTAGATATGCGAGTTTTCATTTCTGCTCCTCATAATCGACCAAGCGGTGGAACTAAGTATTTGAACTTGTTTGTAAATTTGTTCAATGACAAGGGGATAACTAGCTACATGGTTCTACCACAAGAACCTATTCAATCAGATTTTCTCAATCAACCGGCACCAGTGATTGATGCAAGTAAGATGTTAGAAATGTGTAGTAGTGATGAT
This sequence comes from Anaerolineales bacterium UBA3001, assembly GCA_002346435.1. Lineage (GTDB taxonomy): Bacteria > Chloroflexota > Anaerolineae > Anaerolineales > UBA11657 > UBA11657. Next base: position 13,468 of record DDZT01000065.1, on the reverse strand, counting down.
GTAATTATCGATGGTTGGCAATTAGATGAAATTTATAATAGTACTCGGATTGCTCCTGCACACCGTAAAATATTTTGGCATCATGGATGTTCAATACCTATAGGAAAAGGTTATAAAGGAGAGCAAGTTTATTCTGATGACTCGTGTTATACGGACTACTGGAATGTAAGTACTGCTTGCTCTGACTACATTAAATCTAGATATGGTGTTGAATCTAGTGTGCTTCAGTTGTTTTCTCCCGACAATCCAGATAAATTATATTCTAGATCGTTAGATTATAAGGATAGAAAAGGCATATTATTGTTGTGGGCGAGGGGAGCTTGGAGAATCCTAAAAATGTTGCCGAAGATTAGTAGTACTACTGTTACTATCGCATATCCGGGCTATAGTGAGAACACATGGTACGATTTGTTGCATAGTCACAGATTGTTTGTCAGCGTTGACCAAGGAGTGCGTTCCACACCGTTGTGGCAGCGGGCGCAATACAGATTGTTTGGTAAAGAAAACAATTATTGGAAGGTTCCTTCATCGCGCCTACTGGGTTTTCCAACTCCTCCATTCGAAGCAGCTTTGTGCGGGTGTGCTGTAGTTGGGGCACCTATGGGGGGTGGTTTAGAATGGATGAATCAAGACAATTGTTATTTGGCTGAAGACTTAAATCTCGGGTCACTTTTAGAGCAGGTGACTTTGGCGCTTTCCGCAAACGATCAACAACTAGAGAGAAAGGCACGTTCGGCATTCGAGTCCGTGCGTATTTTTGACAGAGAGAAAACCTGGTTAGAACTCTGTAATTTATTATCTATATAATCTAGAAAAGAACAGTGGACTATCCTTCTATTTCAATAGTAACACCGTGTTACAATCATGCAAAATTTGTTGGTAAGACTATCAGATCTGTCTTATCACAGAATTATCCTAACCTGGAGTATGTAGTCATCAACGATGGTAGTACTGATGATAGCGATTCCGTTATACGGCAATACCAACATGATTTGTATCATTATGAGACCTGGCCTGGTTACCGTTCTGGTCCAGCTCCGGCAATAAACAAAGGCTTTTCGCTCTCTAGTGGGGACATTATGGGATGGCTAAATAGTGACGATTTGTTGATCCCTAACAGCCTATTTGTAATTGCAGAGATCTTTACTCAATTTCCGGAAGTTGATTGGGTAACAGGAGTAGCAACAACTATCGATATAGAAGATAGATACATACGTTCTAGAAAATATAACAAAAATTTGTATGATTACCTGGTTGGTGATTGGGCAGTTATACAGCAGGAATCTACGTTCTGGCGACGGAGTCTCTGGGATGTTGCAGGTGGATGTCTAGACGAAAATGTTCAGTTTGCATTCGATGCTGATCTTTGGAGCCGGTTTTTCTTGCACGCACAGCATTTTCATGTAGATTGTCCAATTGGTGCCTATAGAAAAGTTCCTACTAGTACAAGTATACGAAAATCACAGGATTACTCCGATGCTACTGACAAATCTATCGGTAATTTAAGAGCCAATATTCCTAAATCTATACTGAGGAAGTGTTTACATTACCGTATCTTCAAATGGATATTGCGTACAATTGGAAGTCCACGCTTGACAAACATACTGGGTAGTATTTTTGGTGATGCAAATTTTGCATATAAGTCAATTACGTATATGCCTATGCATTCAAAATGGCGTATTTATTCAGAATGGTGAAATAGTACTGATGACTTGGCGTAATAGATGAGTCTAGATGCCATTTCAGTTGTGATGCCTGCTCGTAATGCGTCTTTAACTATTACTGATGCTATTGAGTCTATTTTACACCAAACTTATTCAAATTTAGAACTTATTGTCGTTGATGATAACAGCGAGGACAACACATTTCAAATTGCCAGCGTGTTTGCGTCAGACAATGAGCATGTACAAGTATTCGAGATGCCTTATGATGATCCAAACAGATACAATATTGATAGGTTAAACGTGAATGCTGGGTGGTCCGCACGTAATTTTGGTATGGAAAGATCTTCGGGAGATTGGATAACTTTTCAGGATGCTGATGATGCATCTTTACTTAATCGGCTTGATGTACAACATGATTTTGCTACAAGGTACAAATCTTCACATGTGTGTATTGATTGGCAAAAATATGTTCCTGAACATCTAGGAAAATATCTTGATGTGGATGCTATTCTAGCTAGTTGCGCTGAGGAACATCTTGTTACTAATTCGGTCGAGATAATTGATCTTGCTAGAAGGTGCAAGGGCATAATCCCATCTTGTTTGGGTTGGCTTCATAATCGTGTATCACACAATACCAGAACATATAGAGTAATTAACAGACTGTTCTTTGGTGATATCAGCACTCCTTATCCGGGTGCTGGCAATAGTACCATGATAAAAGCAGAAATTGCTCGGAAAATATCGTTTCGTCCTCTTACGCACCGTGTATGGCCTTCACGTCGGGGTCGTGGGGCGGATCGCGATTTCAACTTTAATGTCGCAGCAATTGTGGGTGATAGTATATCGGTTAGTCTGCCTTTATATCTCTGGAGACACAACGGTGAAAACCAGAGATCTTATCTGAGTCCAGAATATAGGCCAGTAGAACATAAGGATGCATGAGTTTTGGCGATAAATTGCTTTTTTTTGTTTAGACGCGATCGAGCAGATCAGTTACAAAAATGGAAACAAGGAGAAGGTCCGATTGATTTCTTGTATGGTTTTCCATTGCTGGAAACTGATAAGATTGCAAGTGATTTTGGGGAGGGTGATGACAAGTCACATGGTTGGACGAGGCGTTTATGTTATCCTTTTGAGAGCATCATTAGTCGGATAGTTGGGATAGGTTTTTCATTACATATAGTCATTATTCATTGGAACAAGATAGTAAGCTCTGACGTAGTAGTCTCCACGGTGGATACATGTGGGCTGCCACTTGCCTTACTCAAATGGTTGAAATTAATAAATACACCGGTTGTTTACATAAGTCAGGGTTTAGCGCATCGTTTGTATGCTAGAAAAGGTTCATTGATTGGGTGGGCTGTTAGATATATATATTCTCTATTTCTACAATCAATTGAAAGGGTGATAGTGTTGGGAGAAGGTGCTGCATTACCTGTAATACAAGAGTTGAATATACACTCCGAACATGTGTTTGTTTTGCAATTTGGAGTTGATGATCAATTTTGGACACCTCATTCAGTCGAGAAGCATGATGAGTATATTCTTAGTGTTGGTACTGATTCCGCACGTGATTATCCTACTTTACTGAATGCAATTGATGATCAATTTGTGAGAATTATTTCTAGACAAAGAATCCCTGACAATCTGTTAGCTTCAAATGTGCAAGTAAGCAGCGAGCATTCCTTCTTAGAGCTAAGAAATATTTATCGTGGCGCACGTTTTGTGGTGGTACCACTTCATGATGTTGACCAGCCTTCTGGACAGAGTGTGGCTCTGCAAGCAATGGCTTGCGGACGTGCCGTAATTATTACTCATACACAGGGTCTTTGGGAACCTCAGTATATGCGTCATAAGGAGACATGTTATCTTGTAAATCCAGGAGACGTACATAATTTAAGGGAGACTATATCTCACTTGTGCGCTAATCCAGAAGAGGTTGAAGAAGTCGGCGCTAATGCACGGCGACTAATTGAGAGTCGTTATAATGTACGCTTACTTGCCAGTGATTTGCAGCAACATATTATAGATTTGGCGTCCGGGTGAACTAGATTTATCCTACAACATATCAAATACAAGTGAATAAATGGCTTCAGTCGTAGAATTTACTTCTCACATCTAATTCTTCCGTAATGTTGAAAAATATATTTAAGACCCCATCCAAACCGACACCTAGCATTTCTGTATTCCACGATTTCCATCGTCCTCCTTATGGAGGTGGGAATCAGTTCATGTTGGCTTTAACTTCAGAATTTGAAAGGAATAGATATAAGATCGAGCGAAATAAGTTGTCGGATTCTACAGAGGTTTGTCTGTTTAATAGTTTCAATTTTGACTCACGAAAATTGCTTGCTAGTAAAAATCTTGACAACACTCTTATGATTCACAGAGTTGATGGTCCGATAGATAAATATCGAGGTGACGAGCGAGGTGTGGATAGCGAAATTTGGAAAATCAACCAAAGCATAGCTGATGCTACTATTTTCCAATCGCAATATAGTCTAGATGCTCACATTGATTTGGGTCTGCAATTTCGGCGGCCAACGGTTATCAAGAATTCAGTGGACCCAACAATATTTTATCCGTCGAAAAAAGATTTTTCTAGTAAATTGGGTAAGATAAAGCTAATTTCAACTAGTTGGTCTGACAATATAAATAAAGGTGCATCGGTCTACCGATGGTTGGAAGAGAATTTAGATTGGGATCGATTCGACTACACTTTTGTAGGCAGATCACCGATTCAGTTTAAGCACATCACTATGATATCTCCCGTGGATTCCGTCAATCTTGCAGACATATTACGAGAGCATGATATTTTCGTTACTGCCAGCATAAATGATCCATGTTCAAACGCACTAATAGAAGCACTGTCTTGTGGATTGCCTGTAATCGGTGCACTAAGTGGGGGGCATCCCGAGCTGATAGGTGAGGCAGGATATCTATTTGATGATAAGAAGGACATACTCGGTTTGATTGACAATTTAGTTGATAATTACCAACAAGTACAAAATTCTATCAAGGTGCCAACTTTGTCAGAGGTTGGACATGCGTATATGAGAGTAATGGGTTTGAAAACATTGAATGATAATTGAGCTTGCATAATTGTCACTGGTGCTGTCATCAATTAGTCGACTGGAAACATACTTGAAATTCAATCTAAACATAGTCAAAGCATTTTTGCGCAAGATATATGGTGTTAGCCATAAAATGGAGCCTATGCTGTATCGCAGCGAGTTATTTTCAGAGCTTACGTCACTTGTGGGAAATGATTATTTTGAAAGTGGTAGGTTTCTTGAGATTGGACCGAAGGATGGACTAGATAGTTATAGGTTAGCGGCGCTTAAGCCAGAAGAATTGGTGTTAGTTGATTTACCCGAGAAACGGTATTCAATAGAAAGATGGCTTCACAAAATTGTGTGCCCATACAAATTTGTTGAGGCCAACATTATGTACATGTCCAGGGAAGATTTTGTGTCTTTGGGTAAATTTGATCTTGTCTGGTGTACTGGAGTGCTTTATCACAATGCGGAGCAGCTGCGGTTTCTTAGAAAGCTATATAATTTATTAAGTCCAGGTGGATACTTGGTTCTTGAAAGTGCTACTCTTAGAGATTCACGTCAGCTTAGAAGCGGTAACTTCGTACAGATCCATTATCCTGACACTTACAATGATACTGGTACGATCACACATTTGCCAACTAGGGGTGCTATTAAAACCTGGCTAAACATGGTGGGTTTCAAAGATATATACGATTCGCTTTGTTATCGAGCATCAGATAGAAGGCTAGCTCAGCACAGATACGCTTGTATTTGTCAACGTCCTATGACAGATAGTTCAGGTACTTATTACGCTAAATCAGGCTGTAATCCTACCTATATACTTGGCGAAAGCACCTAATATACAAACATTGTATACACCACATATATTGTTCAAATGATATACGCTATACCTAAAGCTGTTAAATATATAGCTATAGGTTTTTTGCTCATGAACTTAGTCGGACTTGATAGGAGTCCTATCGTCTGGATGGATGAGGTGACATTAAATGATCCGGCGAAAGAACTAGCGTTGAATGGCAACCTAATTTCATCCGTTTTCTCAGACCGTAATTCTTTTGGAGAGGCATACTATTGGCAGCCACCGGGTCAGCCTTTGCTAATGTCCTTAATCTATCGATTGTTTGGGTTTGGAATATGGCAAACTAGACTTCCTGGCCTATTCTTTGCTTCGGGTACACTAGTAATTTTGTATTTTTTGTCTATGTCTCTGTTGCGTAATCATAGTAGTGCTATCATCGCTATATTGATACTGGGATTAGACCCAAAATTTATTGAGTCGGCTAGATCTGCTCGAATGGATACTCAGAGTCTTTTACTAGCAATATCAGGTATCTATTTAGTATTTTCTCTAAGATCAATCAGGGATAACAATTCGAATACTTACCTGCCATCGATGTTGTTTGCTGGATTGTGTCTTGGGCTTGCTGGAATAACACATCCACTTTCAATAGTTTGGGTGTTATCGTTAGCATTAATCAAGCTGTTATGGAAACATTCTTTACCTACACAGAAATTTATATGGCTGCTCGTAGCAATAGTTGCACCTCTGTCAATTTGGGTGTTGTCTGCCATCGGTAGTGGTGAACTAAAATTGTTGGGAGATCAATTTTTTGATCATGGAGGAAGTAGATTAGCTAGTGGTTCATTGTTTGGTCGTATTTCTGATGAGGTACTTAGGTATTGGGATGCATATAGATTGGTGCCAGGATTGTTGTTGGTCTACTTTGGTGGCATAGTATGGTTGTTCTACAACCGTCTTAATTTGAGTTATGGATCCGCATGGTTATGTGTTTTAATCATTCTGCCAATACTATTCAATGCATTCTTTATGTCTAAAACGGTAGGGTTCTACTATTTATATCCAGTGTCTATGATGGCTTTAGCATCTGGGGCTATGATAAACCACTTGTGGAATAATAAAACTAGAATATTCAGTATGCTTTTGCCTAGGGTAGCAGTGAGAGGCGTATTAAGTGCTTTGTTTATTAGTGTTATAGGATTTGGAATTCTGGGTCGGTATGTTGTCTTGGCATACCAGTGGGATCAGCGAGATTATGCGCCAATAAAATTGGCTCTTGAGAGAACAATTCCTCCAGACAGTGTAATTTGGGGTCCGCCAGACATTTGGTATGCAGCTGAAGAAATAGGAGCATCATTGCGTATTCGTGGGGAGCCTCTCCGTAACAATCATGATTACTTGGTGACTAAGTTGACTGGAGACATTGACTTACCCACCGATTTGCATCTGGTTGCTGAGTTGGGATCAGCTTTACCTCCGGTTTTTGGGGCAATAAGCGTTAGTTCCGCTGATTATCGTATGCAAGTGTGGCAATGGGACAGTAATTGATATAAGGCATGATCTGTGTCTAACACTAATATGTCAGTCGGAAAGGTGCGAAGAGGTCTTGATCGTGTGGGTTGTTTGTTACCTTGGCCAAAAACAAATAGGGAGACTTGTTTTTTCAGCTTGAGACCTAGTTATGGAGGTCCAGGATACTTTTCTAGGAAGTTGTCTAGAGAATTTGGTAGGACAGACATACATGTTACTTATGATCAATTGAGGAATGCAGAGGCTGCTTTGTTATTCAGCGTTTCCTGGGGTGAATGGTTTTATAGATTGTCCAAACTGTGGAATGTCAAGACTGTTTTAAGAGTTGATGGATTCATGCTCCCTGAATATTATGATAATCGTAGCCAGCCATCTGGATTTCAGACAAGAAGTTTAACCAGCACTAATATGGACTTGAATTATCGTATTCAGCGCGATTTGCTACTGGCAAATCATGTCATCTATCAATCAGCTTTCTGTAAAGACATGACTGACAAGTATCTATACAATCGTCGCAGTGATTATTCGATTATCCACAATGGAGTAGACTTGGATTGTTTTCGGCCTATTAAGACAAACAATAGGCGTGTACGTTTATTGTCAGCTGGATCTTTGCGTCATGAATATATGCTTGGAACTGTCCTTCCCATATTTGCTCGTTTGTGGCGCAAGCATAATTTAGAATTGCAAGTGGTAGGTACACTTAGCGCTATATGTAAGCAGCAACTAAAGGAATTTTCTGAAAATAATCAGGAAGCATCTGATAGGATAAACATAGTTGGTGCTGTTGACAATGATGAGATGCCTGAACAGATGTCTAGAGCCGACATACTTTTACATCCTCGTCTTGGCGATTGGTGTCCTAATGTTGTAATCGAGGCTTTAGCATGTGGAATTCCAGTTGTTTGTGGCTCATGGGGTGGAACTGCTGAATTGGTTGGGGGTGGTGGGGAAATTGTACATACTGAACAGTGGGGTTATGGCAACAAGTTTGTGGATGGCATGTCAGAAGCAGTAGAAAGGATAATTGGTTCGCTAGATATTTACAGTGCTAACGCCCGACAACAAGCAGAAGACAAATTTGACATTCGTTTAGTATCTAATAAGTACAAGGCAGCTATGGGCCTAAAATATGCACAGTTTTAATATTGGCAAAAAATATATCTTGATAACGGCGGCAATATCTATTGCCGCTTTTGTGCTTATTGAGCTTGTGCTGCGATTAGCGTTTTTTCAATGTACTATGCCTGAACCAAATCTATGTAACTATGGAGTGGTCAAATATTTTTTCAACAGGATAGAAGGTGGTGGGGATTTGGCTCCAGACCAGGATGGGGTTTGGGCTATTTGGCCACACCGTCCCTATCATGTTCAAACAAATTCTGATGGTCTAAGAAATGTGGAGGAATTTGATGATGAACATGACTTTGTAATACTTGCAGTCGGCGATTCATTTACTTTTGGTCCTTACGTTCCGAATGAGGATACTTGGCCTGCGCAGCTAGAGCGCTTGCTTGATATAGATTTGGGTCCTCGATCTACCGCTCAGGTCCTTAATGCAGGTGTTTCCGGATACACCATAGTTGATGAATATCATTATCTGTATGAAAGGGGTATCAAACTGGAGCCTGACTTAGTTATTATCGCGTTTTTCCCAAATGATATTAGTGATATGCGTACTTTAGAGAGGGAATATCTCGCAAGACCTGTGAAACAGGTTTATCCGACCTCTTATGCAAGGTGGGCTCGTTCTATATTGACTGAATTTGAGCATAAGTCAGCAATCCTGAAATCGGCACATAATCTCAAGTCTTATATAGTACGTCAGCAGTTACAGGCTGATCAAGCCATTAATAGTGTGGATGCAAACTGTGACCCTTTCCAAACAGATGGATCGACAGATGAAGGGAGCTGTTGGAAGTCTTATAGTGATTGGTTCAGCAAGACCGTATTGCTTTTGAAGCAGCATAATATTCCATTGCTGCTTATATCAATTCCTGATTACAGACAATTTCCAGAAATTGGTTATCAGGATTATGCACAAGATTTTATCGGTGAGTTAGCCGCAAATAACGGAATTCCATATATAGATATGTTACCCCATCTCAAAATTGCGTTAGATGTAGACGCTGCTTACTTAATGGAGTATGTTCCCCACAAATTATCGGTTCAAGAATTTGTTACAGACAATTACACAGGTAATGGTCACATGTCTAGTTATGGATATAGAGTAGTAGCGAATGTTATTACACAACACTTGATGGATAGCAACAAATTGTTTGAGAAATGATCGGAAGTCATTAATGTCCTCAGTTAGCTCTAATCTTAAACATAAACACCCTGAAGTCAGACAGGTAAGTGAATTTGTACAGTCCCTTGATGTGAAATTACCTCCGATAGAAGAATTTTGGACACTAGGTGATGCTACTGCCTTGCGAGTGCGCCAAGACGGGACTTTTTTTAGGTCTAATTATGAACGTGGTATTTTGTTGTACGCTCTTGTTGCTAAACATCGGCCAAATACTGTGCTGGAATTTGGTACAGGACGAGGATATGGATCGTTATGTATGGCTTGGGCCATGTGTGATTTTGGCATAACAGGCACCATTCATACAATTGATATGGTTTCTCCTTCAAAGCGATTCAAATGGCCTATTATCTGGCCTGGTTCTGATGAAGCAAATGTAAGATATTTATCACGGCATGATGTCTGGCAAGAAGTAGCAAAATCGTCATGGATGAAACATATTGATAATATGGTTGGATTATCGGGTGCAGTCATGCAATCATATTCAGGTCGCCCGGTAGATTTTGCATTTATTGATGCAGGACATGGATATCGATCGGTTAGACATGATTTTATTATGTCTCTACATCATGCTAGCGGCAGTATTGGAGTCCTATTTGATGATTATTCCACTGAAGACTGGGGGTTAGGCACCCAAAAGCTTGTGAAAGATGACGTTTCACCCTATTGTAGTCCGATTCTCATACAGACTGATCGTCGTTGGTCAGGAGGAGAAAAGGAACATTTACCAGATGATTATTCAGGTATGGTCTGGGTTAAAAGTGACTGTCCTAAGCAATGGCTTGCCAAAACCAATAATGCCTTGAACTTATTATTAATTTTGTATCGGTACAGAGTATGGGAGATATATTATCGCTTGAGGCTTAATTTGGGTGAAAGGTTACGTTCGGTCTTTATAAGTAATAAGATGGACACTGTAAAAAAATCCTGATGCGTATATTGGCCATACAAACTGCATTTTCTGTTACATCTGGAGGTGGTAGAGCAGATTATGAAATATTGTCCGAACTAGCATGTCGAGACAATATTGTTGAGATTGTAATGCCTAGAGCAAACAGAATGATAGCTACAGTCCCACCAGGGACGCAGGTACACTGGATATCAGCTCGTGGAATGAAGATTCCTCAATCATTAGGCATTACTGCTTTCCCATCACTTTTACGTGCAGCTCTTAGGTTTCGTCCCCAGATTATTCGTGACCATAGTCCTTATTCATATGGTCTAATGAGTCTTTGGATCAGTAGATTGCTGCGTGTTCCAATAGTTGGAATGATTTATCATATTGATGACAGTATTAGGGGTGCTAGGTGGGTGGAAAAAAACCTATTGCCACGTTACGATCAAATACTAACAATTAGTTTTCATTCGATGTCCAATTTGAAGCAAAGCATACCAGAAATTAGCGATAGAGTAGATTACATATACTGTGGCGTCAGATCTAAGTCAGCACTAGTAGATACTCAGGACAATAGTTGGCGCAAAAAATTGGGGATATCAGATGATGTTCCAGTGTTTATTTCTTCGGGTGTATTAGCGCCTCGAAAGAATTACAATTTCTTATTAGATGTTATGGACAAATGGTTCAAAATGGGTCGTGATGGGGTACTTATTATTACTGGTGAAGGTGAATTGCGAAATGAGTTAGAGAGAAAAATTCATGAAATGGGTTTGGTTGAAAAGGTTCGCTTGGTAGGGTATCAGTCTGAAACAGATTTAGTAAGGATGTTTGCTGGTAGTATTGCTTTTCTGTCCCCTTCAAAAATGGAGGGTTTTGGATTGGCAGTGGCTGAAGCCATGGCTTGTGGCACTCCTGCAATTGTATCAAATAAGGGTGCTCTTCCAGAAGTTGTTACCCATCGCAAGACAGGTTTTGTGCTTCCAATCAATCAAGGTCTTGATCCTTGGATAAGTGCAATGATTAGCTTGAGTGAGGATTCGGCATTGTACAAATCTTATGGGGAAGCCGCTGAGAGTCGCATAAAAGATATGTTTACATGGGAACGAGCTGGAACACAGACTGAAGCAGTTTATCAGCAAGTGGTAGACCAATATCATCATAGGTAGATATTCATGCATGTATTACTTGTAGGTGCGCGAGAGTATCCTATGTATGCTCCAGCGTGGGCTAGAGGATTAAGTGAATTGGGCGTAAAAGTTACTGTGTTGGACTGGACAGAATCGTTGTCCGGAGGTGTCATGGGCAGATTAGAAAGGCGCTTCTTATTTGGTCCTGGAATTAATCGGGCGAAAAGAAAGTTGTTAGAAATTGCAGATGATGTGCGAGCCGATGTTGTGTTGCTGTATGCTGTACCAGTGCTAGATATTGCCACCATTAAGCACTTGTCTCGCTTGGGTTGGGTAACAGGATATCACAATGATGATCCATTTGGTCAATACAGATCAAACCCATCATTGAAAGCATGGAGAAAGTTGATTCCATATTTCCAAAGCCACCATGTGTTTCGTAGCAAGAATGTTGGAGACTATCATAGATGCGGAATAGAGTTAGTTAAGGAATTGCATCATTTCTATTTGCCGTGGCTACATAGGCCTGTAGTTCTCAAAGATTCAGAAAAAACTTGCTACGATAATGATATTGTTTTTGTTGGTCATGCGGAACTTGATTCTCGAATGAGTTATTTGGACGCATTAGTTAGTAACGGTCTCCAAGTAAAAGTGTATGGAGGTACGAAGTATTGGCAACGTTACTTACCATCAAAATTAAAGAATGTGTTTGGTAACATTGTGCCCGTCTATGAAGATGAGTATGCTAAAACAATTGCTGGATCAAAAATCAGCCTTGCTTTTTTTAGTAGAGCGAATCACGATGATTACACTACTCGTGTATTTGAAATACCAGCAATGGGCGGTTTCTTGATGTGTGAACGTACTTCTGTAATGCAAGATCTTTACAAAGAAGATTCGGAAGCGGTTATGTTTTCCTCAAGAGAAGAATTAATAGAAAAGTGCAACTGGTATTTGAAGAATGATGATAAGCGAATAGAGATAGCTAATGCAGGCAGAGCGAGGTGTATTTCAAGTGGATATGATGTAGTCAGTCGTATGAAACAGTGGGTGGATGATATAGAAAATTGGTCACACAAAACATATGAGGATCAATAAGGTTTTTTAGGTATATGCATTCTCGCTTGTTGTGGATCTGTTCAACTTTGACCCCATACAATAGTTTTTTGTTTCGGACACTACACTCAGAACCTCAATTTGATCTCAATGTCGTCACCAGCAAAAAGTATGATCATAGGCATCCTTGGAATACTGATTTAGGAAGTGGTTTCATGGTTCGTCCAATGCGTAAATTTCTTTGGATCGATTGGAGATTGGTTGGTGAAGCTATCAAAAGAAACACTGACATGGTTGTGATTGCTGGTTGGAATACTCCTACTGTTGTTCTTGTGAGCGGCCTATTAGCGATTCTAGGATTACCATTTGCTTTGTGGACTGATACTCCTGATGTGAATGCTGATCGTAAGCTGTTGAAATCCATTCTACGTAAGCGTTGGTTGTTGTGGATATTTCAGCATGCCAGGGTTGTTATGGGTACTGGTGACCCTGCAATTAAAGCATTACAAGTTATGGGTTGTCCCACACATAAGATTGTGAAATTCCCTTTTTTCGTTGATTTGGGGCACTATGATGAACAAAGTGGGTCTAGAAACGATGTAAAAACCAAACGTTTTGTCTCAGTTGGTAGGGTAGAAAATGCAGTGAAAGCACACGATATTGCAATAGAGGCTTTTGCTCGCATGCAAAATAATAACGACTGCATTAGTAAATGGGAATATATTATAGTCGGGAGTGGTCCGGATGTTGAGAATCTGCGGGAGCTTGTTACTACATTGGGATTGTCAGATAATGTCACCATTATGGGTTGGATGGAACCAAATGAGGTAAGAAAAATATTGAGTCAATCCCATGTATTTGTGCATCCATCATTGCGTGACGCGTATCCAGCAGCTGTGCTAGAAGCAATGGCAGTTGGTTTGCCTGTAATAGGTTCAAATGCATCTGGATCGGTTATTGATAGGGTTGTTCATCAAGAAAATGGGCTCGTACATACAGCCGGTGATGTTTCAGAGCTGTCAGACCA
>DDZT01000072.1 GCA_002346435.1 Anaerolineales bacterium UBA3001 | reverse complement strand
GGAGATTTTGTAGTAAGGAGGAAAAACTATGGCAAAAGAAATATTTGATCGTAGTAAGCCACATGTAAATGTAGGAACTATGGGACACGTGGATCATGGTAAGACCACGTTAACAGCTGCTATCACCAAGGTCTTAGGACTGCAAGGTGGAGCAGATTTTCGTGCATTTGACACTATTGACAATGCGCCCGAGGAAAAAGCGCGTGGTATTACTATTGCTATTGCACACGTAGAGTATGCTACTGAGAATAGGCACTATGCTCATGTTGATATGCCAGGACATCGTGATTATATTAAGAATATGATTTCTGGAGCTGCGCAAGTGGACGGAGCAATCCTAGTAGTATCCGCTCCTGATGGTCCTATGCCACAAACGCGCGAGCATGTACTTTTGGCACGACAAGTAGAAGTTCCGGAAATTGTCTGCTACATGAACAAGGTAGACATGATGGATGATCCTGAACTGCTAGAGTTGGTAGAATTGGAATTAAGAGAGATGTTGAATGAGTATGGATTCAAAGGTGACGATATACCTATAATCCAAGGTAGCTCACTACAAGCTCTAGAAAGTGATAATAGTGATGTAAATGCACCTGAATATAAAAGCATACTTGACCTAATGGAAGCTGTGGATAGTTTTATTCCTACTCCAGAACGTGAGACAGACAAGCCTTTTATGATGCCAATAGAAGATGTATTTAGCATCAAAGGTCGTGGCACAGTAGTGACCGGACGAATTGAGCGTGGTACGGTCAAAGTACAAGAGCCAGCAGAAATCATCGGCCTACAAGAAAAATCGATGGAAACTGTAATAACTGGTATAGAGATGTTTCATAAAGAGTTGGAAACTGGCGAAGCTGGTGATAATGCCGGTATATTGATACGTGGTGTTGATCGCGAAGAGGTTCAGCGTGGCATGGTGATAGCTAAACCAGGCAGCATAACACCTCATACTAAATTCAAAGCAGAGGTGTATGTACTAACTAAGGGTGAAGGTGGCAGGCATAAAGCTTTCTTTGCTGGATACAGGCCACAGTTTTACATACGTACTATGGATGTAACAGGATCAATCACCTTGCCTGAGGGTGTAGAAATGGTGATGCCAGGTGACAATGTGAACATGGATGTAGAACTGATAACTCCTGTAGCACTCGAGAAGGGTTCGAAGTTTGCTATCCGTGAGGGTGGACTCACTGTTGGTGCTGGTGTAATTACGGAAATAATTCAATAAATTATGGCTAGGAAAGACGTTAGGCCAGTAATTACATTGGCCTGTATAGAATGTAAGGAACGTAACTACACTACAGAAAAAAATAGGCGTAACGATCCTGGACGTCTAGAATTTAGTAAGTACTGTGCGCGTTGCCGAAAGCATCAATTGCATCGTGAAACAAAGTAATTTCAGGTATCGAGCACGAGCAGGTTAGAGCAAAACAAAAGCAACTATGCAACCTGCTCTATCGCAAATAACATAGGCGAGTAGCTCAACTGGTAGAGCAACGGTCTCCAAAACCGTAGGTTGTGGGTTCAAGTCCTGCCTCGCCTGCCTAATCAAATAATGAGTGAATGAGTACGAGTGTTTTAAGAATGATTAATACATTGATTAAAGAAATAAAAGTGGCAATTCACTACCCATGGATATTAGAGAATTAATTGGGCCTGCAATCCTAGGGCTGGTCCTCGCACTAGTGGGTTTCACTGTTTTTTCCGCAAGACAACATATTGTAGCCTACGTACGTGAAACACGAGCTGAGCTAGGTAAGGTTTCATGGCCAAGCAGATCGGAAGCAACCGACCTAACTATCGTAGTGCTAGTTACTATTACTTTTAGTGCGTTATTTCTAGGATTTTTCGACGCAATTTTTACCTGGATATTTGCACAGGTCATACAATAAAATGAACGAGCAGAATAATTCATCTGAAGAAACACTAAACAATACTATTTCCGAACCTCAATCTGACGAAGACATTTTCGATCAAGATCAATCAGACGATTCTACTTCATCTGAAATAGATTTTGAAATAGAATTTGAGGACGATCTTGGCCCTTCACTCAAAGAAATGCTTGAAGAAGCTAGCCGAGAAGTACAGGTAGAACAAGAACAGACAAAACATGAAAACAGTGATTCAGTAGAAGCAGTAGAAGAGACTTCTGACCCAGAACAGCACAATGTAGACATTGAAGGCAAACACTGGTATGTTGTACATTGCTATTCTGGTTATGAGAACAAAGTGTGTCATAATCTTGAACAACGTATAGAAAGCATGGGTATGAATAAACACATTTTTGACGTAGTTGTACCAACTGAAGAAGAGATCGCAGTTAGGGATGGAAAACGTAAAACAGTCGAGCGTGAGGTATTCCCAGGTTACATACTGGTACAAATGGAGTTGTCTGAAGAATCATGGTATGTAGTACGCAACACGCCTGGAGTAACTGGCTTTGTCGGTATGGGCAGTAAGCCCATACCCTTGCAAGAGAATGAATTCAAGCACATTATCCAACGTATGGAAGCTGATGCACCACGCATTACTGTAACATTTAAAGTGAATGGAAAAGTGCGTATAATTGATGGTCCATTTAATGATTTTATTGGTACTGTAACAGACATTGATGCTGATAAAGCTAAAGTACGTGTTATGGTATCGTTCTTTGGAAGAGAAACACCTGTAGAGCTAGATTTTCTACAGGTAGAAAAAATATGATAATGGTGGTGATAATATAGTGGCTAAAAAACTACAGGCAAAAATCAGACTTCAACTAGAAGCAGGCAAAGCAAGTCCGGCTCCACCAGTGGGACCTGCCCTAGCTGCTCATGGTGTAAATCTCATGGGCTTCTGCAAAGAGTACAACGCACGAACACAGAATAGAACTGGCGAAATCATCCCAGCAGATATATCAATATTTACTGATGGATCCTTTAATTTCGTGCTAAAAACCCCACCAGCAGCAGTATTATTGCGCAAAGCTGCTGGGATAGATAAAGGTGCAGCAGACCCATTACGGGAAAAAGTAGGTAGGGTTAGCAAATCACAAATACGAGAAATAGCTGAAACAAAAATGAAAGATCTAAATGCACTAGATATTGAAGCTGCCATGCTTCAGATTGAGGGCACGGCTAGATCTATGGGAATATTAGTGGAAGGCTAGTTCGTTTATCAGACTTTAAAGATAGCATCACAGTAGATGTAGTAGTAATTCTGAGGAAAAGATTATGACCAAACGTGGCAAAAAATATCGTAATGCGCTAAGCAATATCCAAGCAAATGAAATGTACTCGCCACACGATGCAGTAGTACTAGCAAAGGAAAACTCTAGTGCTAACTTTGATGAAACTATGGAAATACATATACGCATGGGAATTGATCCACGCAAAGCTGATCAACAAGTACGTTCCTCTGTATTGTTACCACATGGTCTGGGAAAACCTGTAAGAGTACTAGCATTTGTAGAAGGTGAAGGTGCGCGAATCGCTGAGCAAGCAGGTGCTGATTTTGTTTCTGATCAAGAAACGATACAGAAAATCAAAGATGGTTGGTCTGACTTCGACGCTGCAATTGCAGTACCGGAAATGATGGGTACTGTAGGCAGTCTTGGTAAAATACTTGGACCACGAGGATTAATGCCAAATCCTAAGGCAGGTACAGTAGCACCAGCTGAAGATTTACCTCGTTTAATCAATGAAGCTAAGGCTGGAAAGATAGAATTTCGACTAGATAAGACTGCAAATCTACACGCTCCCATAGGAAAAGTATCGTTTAGCGCCGACAATCTTTTTGATAATTTTATGGCCTTATTCGATGCCGTTAGAAGAGCTAAACCACCGGCAGCCAAGGGTAATTACTTTCGTCGTATCACCCTCACTACTACTATGGGCCCAGCAATTAGAATTGATCCAAACTTAGTGGAGGTCGAAATAGCTGATTAGAATATATATATATAATATATAACTTGAAACAAATCGCCGTAGACAGTGGGTGCCCTATATTTTGTAGGACTTAATTTCCCACAGAGGTAAATACTTTCAAATGAACACGCCTTGTTAGGCTGTGTCACAAAGTCTTTGCATCTCATCGTCTATTCACGCGATGTAAGCTAAAGGCTTTTTTTGTAAATTGCAAGCAAAGGAGTAAAAATATGGCAATAAGTAAACAAAAGAAACAAGAATTAGTTGAGACATATACAGACCTACTACAACGTAGCCAAGGTGTAATTTGGTTGAACAATAAAGGTCTATCTGTTTCCGAAATATTCGAGCTTAGAAGCAGCATCAGAGAAGCTGAGGGAAAATGTCAGGTCACCAAGAATCGTCTCACCCGTTTAGCATTGCAGAATGCAGGTCTACCAGAAATGGATGAGGTTTTGACAGGACCCACCATCACTGGGTTTGCCCTTGGGGAGATACCAGCAGTAGCCAAAGCTATCGCAGATTTTGCGCAAGAAAATGACTCTGTAGAGATTAAGGGTGGATTAATGGGTACTGAAATATTATCCGCCGATGAATTGACAACCCTAGCAAACTTGCCACCACTTGAAGTGTTGCAAGCCAAATTACTGGGATTGATCAATGCTCCTGCTCAACAAATTGCAGGAACACTGTCAAGCAGTGTCCGCCAAGTGGTCAACGTAGTGAATGCATATTCTGACTCTGAATCTCAGACTGTAGAGACGTAGTTAACATATAGATAACAACAGATAACGAACAATTAACATGACAATCATAAAGGAGAATGTATCATGACAGATTTAGATAAATTAGTGGACCAGCTAAGTGAGCTTACAGTTCTAGAAGCCGCTGATCTAACGAAACTGCTGGAAGAAAAATGGGGAGTGTCAGCAGCAGCCCCAGTAGCAGCAGTAGCAGCTGGAGGTGGTGGAGGTGCTGCTGATGCAGCTCCCGCTGAAGAAAAATCAGAATGGAATGTAGTCCTTCAAGACCATGGCGCTAAGAAAATAGATGTTATTAAAGCTATTAGACAGGTAAGTAGCCTGGGTCTTAAAGATGCCAAAGAGGTTGCAGAGACTGCCGGAGCAGTTGTTCTGGAAGCTGTAGCTAAAGAGGCAGCAGAGGATGCAAAAAATAAACTCGAAGAGGCTGGAGCAACGGTAGAATTGCAATAGTGTCACTTATGAGGCTAGAAATTGCCCCATTTATATTTGGTCATTGTTATAGCTACAAGTATGTTACGTATACACAAATACCTAACAGCTCTGCGTGATGGACCATATTGAGGTCAATTTCTGTGTACGCTGCGGCAACGTCTTAGAAACAATAGAACGCTTTGGTGCAAAACGTCCTGTTTGCACCAAATGTGACTATACTCACTTCTTTGATCCAAAAGTTGCTGCAGCAATGTGGTTGACACAAGACAACAAACTTCTTCTAGTAAGACGTGCTATAGAACCAGCAAAGGGACTTTGGACTATTCCTGGTGGTTTCGTAGATGCTTGGGAAACTCCTGCTGAAACCGCATCTCGTGAATGTAATGAAGAAACAGGCCTCAGAGTAATAGAAACAAAACTATTGGATTTAGTTCCTAGCCAAAACCAATCCAGTAGAGCCGGTTTTGTAATTTTCTATACAGGCCAAATCATATCTGGCGACTTGAAAGCAGGAGATGATGCTGATGCAGTCGATTGGTTTGACATAAACCAATTACCTGAAATCGCTTTCTATGCAACCCAAACAATGATCAATCGTTGGAAGAATGGACAACTAGTCTAATAAAATATTACTACAACAAATCACAAATTAAATCCTAATACCCAGATACGCCTACTAATATGCTAGAATAGAAAAAGATAAGCACATATGATAATAAGATGATTGAAGTAAATATTGATAGTATCAGAGTTAGTCTAATGTCTCAGCATCGAGTAGCAATATTAAAAAACGATGCGGGTAGCCGCTATCTCCCAATATGGATTGGACCATGCGAGGCAGATGCTATAACTGTTGAATTACAGGACATGGAAATGGCACGTCCTTTGACACACGATATACTAGCCAAGACTATCGCAAGTCTAGGCGGTGAGATATCACATGTCATTATCAAAGATCTAAAGAATGATGTATTTTATGCCTACATTATTATCAATCAAGATGGGACACAGCTCGAGATCGATGCGCGACCATCTGACGCTTTGGCGTTAGCAGTACGAGTTCAGGTACCAATATTCGTGGAAGAAAAAGTAATGGATAAAGCTTCCATTGTTCCTGAAGAGGACATTATGGATCAATACAGCAACTTAGAAAACGACACTGATAATGACCGTGATCTGTCAGCATTCTCAGACTTTGTAGATTCACTTGATTTGGACGATTTAGAATCAAATACAGGAAAAGATTAAAATAGTTCACACGCAGTTAGCATGCAAATTAGTTACTATGAAACACTATACATTTCTAAACTCCACTTAACAATTAGTATGGAGTAATTTGGATCGACTTAGTTTTTGTAATAGACAGTACATATAGATTACCACCAAGGCTGATGGAAAACACGAGCCAAGATTTTATTCAACCTAACAACCTAGAAGCTGAAGAAGCAGTGATCGGATCAATTCTGATAGATCCAGACGCCTACTTTGAGGTAGCCTCCACCATAAGGCCAGATGATTTTTATCTTGTAAAACACAGGTGGATTTGGAATGTTTTTATGACACTTCACGACCAAAACATGCCAATTGACCAACTGACCACTAAAGACGAATTAGAGGCTCGTAACCAGCTAGAAGAAATCGGTGGTTTTGCTTACCTCACTCAACTGGTAACACGCGTACCAACAGCATTCAACGTAGCAGCTTACGCTAGGCTTGTCGAAGAAGCTGCCACTCGTCGCAGGCTAATAAGGGCAGCTGGAGATGTGGCTAAAATAGCTTATGATGAAAAAACCGATATTAATGAGGTAGTTAACCAATCAGAACAGGCACTTTTTGGAGTAACTGAAGGTCGATCTACTCGCGACCTAGTACCTATCAGACAAGTAGCACATGAATATTACGATCGAGTTCAGCAACTTTACGATAACCGAGGAAAAATTGTTGGGGTGCCAACTGGATTTCAAGATCTAGATAAATTACTCGGAGGAATGCAAAAATCAGATCTTATTGTAGTAGCTGGTAGACCGGGTAAAGGAAAGTCTGCTTTCATGGTTTCAGTAGCACTTAATGCAGCTCTCACCCACAACCAGAGAGTAGCATTGTTTTCACTTGAAATGTCAAATGAACAAGTAATGCAGCGTATGGTCGCACAGGATAGCCATATCGACAGTCACAAACTGCGTATGGGTGAGCTGGAAGATGAACAAATGGACCGTTTTATTCACTCTGTCAATTTGTTAAGCGATGTAGGAGTATATTTAGATGATACACCATCAATATCAGCTATGCAGTTGCGCTCTAAAAGTCGTAGATTAGCAGCGGAGATCAAGCTGGACCTAATAATTGTCGATTATTTACAATTGATGGTTACTGATCTAAGACGTGACGCAAATCGAGTACAAGAGGTGTCAGAAATATCGCGTAGTCTAAAAGCATTAGCCCGCGAACTACATGTACCTGTACTCGCTGGAGCCCAACTATCTAGGGGTGTGGAACAACGATCAGGCCAAAAACCATTGTTGTCTGATTTACGAGAATCTGGCAGTATAGAACAGGATAGTGATGTAGTAATGTTTTTACATCATCCTGATTCATGGGATGAAGACCCACAACGACAGCACGTGACTGAAGTAGTAGTATCAAAACATCGTAATGGAAAAACAGGTTCCATAGATCTGATATTTCTGCCACAATACGCTGAATTTGTTGATGCAGCACATAGGAGTATAGTTCTGCAGGAGGAACAGGAATGAAAGGATTCGCAGGATTCCCTAAAGGAAAAACTCGAGTCACCCCTGTTCCAAATTTATTCTTTAGTGAACTACTGCCATATATTGACAATCTTGATGAACTAAAATTGACGCTATACTGTTTTTGGAACCTAGGATTAAAAGAAGGTGATCTCAGATATCTTAGTCACAATGAATTACAGATGGACAAGGTATTAGTTGATAACTTTGATGAACCCGGTGTTCCTGCTCTTAACCAAGCCCTAGAACGAGCATGTGCTCGGGGTACTCTACTGAAGGTTAATATAGCAATGACAACAGATAAAGAAGAACAGTATTACTTCCTTAACACACCTAAAGGAAGATCAGCTGTTGAGAGTATAGCCAAAGGTGATTGGACCCCGAACAGTCATCCTGATGATCCTATAAGTGTTGTTGTTGAAAGACCAAATATATTTAGTATTTATGAGCAAAATATTGGGGCACTAACCCCGCTCATGGCCGACAAATTAATTGAAGCAGAAAGAGAATTTCCGGATATCTGGTTGAGAGAAGCGATTAAATTAGCTGTAGAAAACAATGCACGCTCTTGGAGTTATGTAGATGCCATACTCAAACGCTGGAAGCGTGAAGGAAAGGATAGTCAACATGGAAAAGGCAGATCAGACACTGAAAAGACTCGCCGAAAATATCTCGAATACCTCGACAGTTAATAGCAACTCTACGAACGTGGCTGGATTAGGAGATGCCGACTGTCCTAATTGCCTTGGTATAGGTTTTGTAAGCTCGAATGCCGACATAGAAGACCCAGAGTTCGGCCGGCTGTATCCTTGTTCTTGCCGGTTTGAAGACTTACAACGTGCAATTACTAATCAAAAACAACTTTCCTCTACTTTAGGCCCACTATCTAAAAAAACATTCGATAACTTTATTCCGTCAGGTAATACAACTGAACCAAGACAAAAGGATAGTTTGCAGCGAGCATTTGAACAAGCACAGAGTTTTGCAAACACGCCCGAAGGATGGATTGTGCTACACGGCGGCTATGGGTGTGGGAAGACTCACCTAGCAGCTGCTATAGCCAATCAATGCTTATCTCAAGGTCAAGATGTGCTATTTGTGAACACTCCTGATTTGCTTGATCACCTACGTTCTACCTTTTCTCCAGGATCTACCATTGATTATGATGAGCTTTTTGAACAGACACGCAATATATTTCTATTGGTGCTCGATGATCTTGGTGCCGAGAATCCCACCCAGTGGGCTCAAGAAAAACTCTATCAAATAATTAATCACAGATATAATGCGGCTTTACCGACTGTCATAACTTGTAATGTAAATCTAGAAAGTATAGAGCCGCGTATCAGAAGTCGACTGGTAGATATAGACCTAGTACGTAAATTAATCATACAAGCACCAGATTTTCGCAGGGCTGACTCCGACCAAACTGACTTATCCTCACTACCAATACATTCTCGACAGACCTTTGAAACCTTCGAATCTAGAGCAGGTGATATACCTTCAGAACATCACAAGCGCCTAAATATTGCAGCCACAGCTGCAAAGAGCTTTGCTGAAAATCCAGAAGGATGGTTGTTATTAATTGGCGGTCACGGTTGTGGGAAGACACATTTGGCGGCCGCCGTAGCTAACTATCGCGTTCGGAATGGTAGTCCGGCACTATTTATTACTTCGGCGGATCTGCTTGATCATTTGCGAGCCACATTCAGTCCAGACTCATTGGTTCGCTTCGACAAACAGTTTGCAGAACTACGTAACACACCACTACTTATCCTAGACGACCTTACAGTGGAAAGCGCAACACCATGGGCAAGAGAAAAACTAATGCAACTTATTGATCATCGATACGTAACACGTCTACCTACGGTTATCACGACATCTGCTGATAAATCTGACCTGGGAACTAGATTAGAAAGCCGTCTCTTGAATCCTGCGATAAGTACTATATGCCCTATTACTGCACCAATGTATAAAGGCAAAAAACGTAGCTCACGGTCATAGCCACAACATCTTGATGGTCCAGACAAAGTTTAATAAGCAAGCAAAACAATCATTTATAGCATGTGTAAGTATCATATTTATATGTCTGCTTACCTATGGAATACTTACAACATCAGCACAATCTGTACCGGTCCATCCTTTCTATAGCGAGGTTGAAAGCAAGCACACTACACAAATAATAGCCTATAGAGGAGGCTCAGGACTGTGGCCAGAAAACACTCTGTACGCTTTTCAACAATCTGAAGCAATCGGCAGTAATGCAATACAAATAGACGTACGAATTAGCTTAGATAACACACTTGTTGCTATGCATGATAGTACTGTAGAGCGAACTACCAATGGATTTGGGGCTGTAAACCAGTTAAATTTAACTGAATTACAAAATCTAGACGCAGGTTATCAATGGTCACAAGACGCTGGAACAACATTCAAATACCGTGGCCAGGGTATCACCATACCAACCATTGCTGAAGTGTTTGCAGAAATAGATAGCATGCGAATATATGTTGACATTAAGGATGATGATTTCTTTCCAGCAAACCTACTCTGCATGAATATTCGAAACTACAATATGGCTCAAAAGGTACTAGTATCGTCCGATAATGATGTGGTTCTTGAACATTTTAGAGAAACGTGTCCCGAAATAGCCACGGCCGCTAGTGATAAAGAACAAAAGGTCTTTACTGCACTGAATGCAGCATTCTTGACCCCTATCTATAGCCCAAGCTTTCATTTAGTGAAGTTGCCACCAATTTGGTACGGCTTACGACTTATTACACCTAATCTAGTACAATCGGCACATCTAAGAGGTTTAAGAGTCCACGCAGTAAACATCAATAAATCCGATCAAATGGAACTTATAATACAACAAGGAATAGACGGTGTTGTTACAGGTTACCCTAATCTTGCAATTGAGGCTATCAATGCGAATTAATGTTATTGAGTGGAGCACACAAAATACAGATGGTCAATAATTATTTATCATCTGTGTAAGTAACATTCAATTCTGTCAATTTACCACTAGCCATAAAAATAACTCTCTCGGCGATGTTAGTAGCACGATCACCTATCCGTTCTATATTATGAGCCACAAACAGAACTGATAGTAAGTAATCAGTCGATTGACTAGCATCACGTGTTTCTCCTACGAGCTTATGGAACAACATCCTATGTTGAGTATCAAGACTGTCATCATTGTCTGCTACATCATATGCTAAATTTGCATCGTGTTCTGTATAGGCTACCATCGCCCTTCTTAACATGTCACGACATTGACTAGTCAGTTGATATATAGCATTAGGAATATCCCGTTTTGGAACCATTTCCACACGCACAGCCAATTTAGCTATACCTGCAGCATAATCACCAATGCGCTCCAACTCAGTTACAATATTCATAGTTGCAATAATAAGACGCAAATCTACAGCCACAGGCTGCTGAGTGACCATAATATGTAAGCAGTGCTCCTCAAGCTCGAAACGCTTTGTATTAATATGGACATCCTCTGCAATAACCTCTTGAGCAAGCTCCACGTCACAAGCAGCAAAAGCATTTATGGCTTTATCAATAGCAGTATCTACCTTACTACTCAACCGTATTATGTCATCTATGATACCTTTTAGATGTTCGTCTAAAGTAGCACGAGTCTGAATGTTGTCCATAATCATACTCCTCTAATTACAATATGGGTCACACTGATACCAGTATCTCTTCTCCACCCACTTCTAATTGACTGGCAAACTGTTCTGGAAGCCCATTGTCCCGAACCGCTTGCGCTGCTGCACTAACATTATAATCAACTCTTCTATAATCAACGTGTATTTTTCCTGCCTCAAGTATTAGCAACACATATCCAGCGCGGAAGTCACCATCTTTAGGTTTTCCAACCGACCCAGTGTTAATAAACATAGTACCATCTACATATTTCTGGTAATGTAAATGTGTGTGTCCACATAAAAGCACATCGGCTTCCGCCATTCTAGCAATACGCTCAAAAGTTGATTCACGCCGATCAGCAAACAAATACTCATTAATAGAACGTGGACTACCATGTACAAACAGTAATCTGTGTCCCAAACGCTCCCTACGAATAGATTTCGGAAATTCTCTCAAGTAATCTTTTCCTTCAACATTAGTATTTTGCTTTGTCCATAAGAGAGAAGTATTACTACGTGCGACATCATCTGGATCATTATAATTACAGCCACAGCTCGCTCTATCAAAACCAACAGCATCATCATAGTTGCCCATTACTGTTGGTATATTGTTCTTACGCACAAAATCAATTGTGTCGTTTGGATATGCTCCATAACCAACTAAATCACCCAAACAATATATCTCGTCTGGTTGTACATAATTAATATCCTTCCATACTGCCTCTAAAGCATGAATATTCGAGTGTATATCTGACAATATAGCAATTTTCATGCCTAACCAAAACGACCTGTAACATAATCTTCAGTTCGTTGCAACGATGGTCGCGTGAAAATAGTTGTAGTCTCATCAAATTCTATCAATTCGCCTAACCAGAAAAACCCGGTTTTATCGGATACACGAGCCGCCTGCTGCATATTATGAGTCACAATAACAATAGTATAGTGTTCCTTCAGTTCCTGTATCAGTTCCTCTATTTGATTTGTCGCAATAGGATCCAAAGCAGAGCATGGTTCATCCATTAAGATTACATCCGGAGTAACTGCCAATACACGGGCTATACATAAACGCTGCTGCTGACCTAATGATAGAGACAAAGCCGGTTGTTTCAAATCTTCCTTTATTTCATCCCATAGGGCAGCTGCACGCAGAGACTGCACAACTAATTCATGCAAGTCATTACCAGTAGCTATTCCCAACACACGTGGACCAAAAGCTACGTTATCAAAAATAGATTGTGGAAATGGATTCGGTCTCTGGAAGACTAAACCTACTTGACGACGTAATTCAGTTTCATCAATATTTGGCGCATAAATATTTTGACCATTTAGAACTATGCTGC
This sequence comes from Anaerolineales bacterium UBA3001, assembly GCA_002346435.1. Lineage (GTDB taxonomy): Bacteria > Chloroflexota > Anaerolineae > Anaerolineales > UBA11657 > UBA11657. The sequence continues at coordinate 2,956 of DDZT01000072.1, read as the reverse complement.
CACTAATTCTAGTATCAGTAATAGTATCATTCATACGGTTAAGACAACGTAAAAAAGTAGACTTACCACATCCCGAAGGCCCAATAAGTGCCGTAATCTCACGCGGTAATACTGTCATGTTTACATCACATAAAGCTTGCGTATTACCATAATAGAAGTTTAGCTGCTCAATCTGGAAAGTTATCTCATCTGACATTGTATTTTACCTATCCGAACCGACCGGTAATGTATTCTTCCGTCTGCTTTTCACGTGGAGCACTAAATAGGTCTTCACCACTGCCCCATTCCACCAATTCTCCTTGTAACATAAATACTGCCAAATCAGCAATGCGAGCCGTCTGCTGAATACTGCTAGGAGCAATAACAACTGTATAGTCCTGCTTAAGGATCTGAAGCGAAGATTCGACTTTTGCGGTGGAAATAGGATCAAGACCTGAAGTGGGTTCGTCAAGCAATAATACTTCAGGTGCTAGAGCCAACACTCTGGCAATACACAGTCGCTGCTGTTGTCCTCCAGATAATGCATTAGCAGAATCGTCCAGTCTATCCTTCACTTCGTCCCACAATGCAGATGAACGTAAGCTACCTTCAACTGCATCATCCAACTTAGCTCGACGTCGCTCCCCAGCCAATTCCAAACCATAAGTTATATTTTTTCGAATTGAAAAGGGCAATGGTATAGGCTGAGCAAAAACGATACCAACTCGCCTACGAAGCGAAATTACATCCACGTTCCTATCGAAGATATTCATATCGTCGATAATAACTTCGCCAGATATACTTACATCGAGAAGATCATTTAGTCGATTTAGAGTACGGAGCAAGGTACTCTTACCACCCCCGGCTGGACCAAATAGAGCTGTTATAGCATTTTCAGGAATATCCAAACAAACATCACTCAGAGCTTGAGTACCATCATCATATCCTACTGACAACTCATTTATTCTAATTTTAGGATTATCGAACATTGTAGTATCCTACCATTCTCGTTTACGACGCTGCCAGCTGCGCACACTTGCAGCCAATATATTCATGATCAGTACAAACGCTAGGAGCACAGTCGCTGTACCATATTGAATCGTGATAGGCATTTCTGGCACTTGGGTGGATATAACAAAAAGATGATAGGGTAATGCCATAGTCTGATCGAAGATAGAATTAGGTAACTTTGGCAGAAAGAATGCAGCGCCCGTAAAAAGAATTGGAGCAGTTTCACCAGCTGCTCTATTCAAACCAAGAATAACACCAGTAAGAATACCCGGTAATGCTTGAGGAAGCACTACTCGACGAATAGTCTGCCATCGTGTAGCCCCCATGCCAACACTTACCACCCGGAAGCTTTGGGGTACCGCTCGCAACGCTTCTTCCGCTGTACTAATTATTACCGGGATAGTCATAATTGAAAGTGTAAGACAGGCTGCGACTATTGAAGAACCCAGGTCTAGAAATAGCACAAATAGTCCCAATCCGAACAACCCGTATACTACCGAAGGAATACCTGCCAGATTCACAATTGCCAGACGGATCATACGCGTCCAGTAACTATCAGCTGCATATTCTGAGAGATAGATTGCTGATGCTACTCCTAGAGGTATTGATATAAGACCAGTACCAACCACAAGATAGATTGTCCCAATAATAGCTGGCCATATACCACCCGATCTCATACCATCACGCGGCATCTCTAACAAGAATTGCCATGACACAGCTTCTGCGCCTGAGAAAAAGATAGAACCTACTATGATAATTATTGGGACAGCTGTAGCTACAGCTGCTAAGCCTATGACTGCAAATACTATTCTCTCTGTATGGTGTCTAGATAAACGTATCATATCGCTTTAAAGCTATTTCAAGACAGCAATCTCTCTGTACGTTTACGTGCACGGAACAATACTGCCGAAGCAGTAATATTAACTGTCAGGCTAATAAGAAACAATATAAGTCCGATAGAAAAAAGTACATGATAATGTAAACTTCCATTAGCCACTTCTCCCATCTCGGCTGCTATAGTGGCCGTCATAGTACGAAGCGAAATGAAAAGCGAACCTAACCCGGATGCCATCTGTGGTGCATTTCCGGTCACCATCATTACCGTCATAGTTTCCCCAATAGCACGACCAATTCCCAACATCGTTGCTGTCAACACCCCTGACCTAGCTGCTGGCAAGGTCACACGCCAGATTGTTTGCCAACGTGTAGCACCAAGAGCAAGTGCCGCATCTCTATATGCTTTAGGAACGGCATCCAATGCATCTTCAGCTACGCTGACAATAGTAGGAATGGCCATACCAGCTAATAGTACGGCACCAGTGAATGCGGTAAGACCTGTAGGAAGATAAAGCTGTTCACGCACTAGAGGCGCTAACACAGTAATCCCCAGAAAACCTAGCACAACTGAGGGTACACCTCCTAAGACTTCTACTAACGGTTTTAATATTTCGCGTAACCAGAGAGGCGCAATTTCCGCAATAAATATTGCAGTCATCAATCCAAATGGAATAGCGATCAAAGCTGCTCCGAGTGTAATGATTAGAGAGCCGCTTAAAAGTGGTAGAACTCCAAAATAATTCTCAATAGGATACCATCTTTGACTCCACAAATCCCTAGCTTGTACTTCTCCAAAAGTAGGTAGTGACTCCTGCATCAAGAAAAGAAAGATAAGACCGACAAACACAACTGCCGAATAACCTGAAATGCGGATAATTGCTTCCACAACAAATTCAAGCAGTTGACGATATTTGGTATTGAAGATCATTTTGCTATTCATAATTTTTGTCATTCTTCCTAATATCTGTTCCAGTCACTTTACTCTTACACTCTAGTTCACAGGTACAAAGCCTAGTTCCTCGACAATTGACTGTGCTTGTTCGCTATAGATCCAGTCAATATAATCCTTGGTATATCCAGTCGCTTCTCCTGGTAAGTACATATACAGTGCACGTGAAATAGGATATGT
>DDZT01000126.1 GCA_002346435.1 Anaerolineales bacterium UBA3001 | reverse complement strand
GCTTCCAAAGCCTTTCTGGCGTCGGGCTAGCTCATGGTTTATGTCGTCTGGTGTGAGTCGTAGTCCCGCTGGAATTCCTTCTAGTATAGCGGTGACAGCGGGGCCATGGGATTCGCCTGCAGTCAGTAATCTAATCATTTAATTCTCTCTCCGCGGCTTCTAGCATAACCGCCATTGGTGGCTGATGACCTGTCCATAATGTAAATGAAAGTGCTCCTTGTCGTACTAGCATCCCTAATCCTGAGTGAGCTTGTATTCCGTTTGAACGTGCCTGTTTTATCAACATAGTCTCTATAGGATTATAGACTAGGTCATAGACAAATGTTTGGGGTGGAAAAGGCACACTTGGAAACCAAGGAGTATTGTTTTCATTGGGAACCATTCCAATTGGTGTGCAATTGACTACTAAGGCACAATCTTGTGATGCTTGTTTAAGATTAGTGGGGTTCCAGTCAAATCTTAGTATATCCCCACCAGTAATTTGCTGAAGGTCATACGCAATTTGTGTTCCCGTCTGTATATTTCTTCCGAGTAATCTTACCTCCGAGGCACGCTGAAGTAGTGCGAAAGCTACGGCTCGTGCCGAACCACCTGTACCAAGTATCAGAGCAGGGCGATTGGTTAGATTGATTTCGAGCGAGTCGATCTCCATAAGAAATCCTTCAATGTCAGTGTTTTCTCCATGTATGCGATTATCAACCCGAATTAGAGTATTGACTGCCCCTACTGCTTTGGCTGTATCTCCTAATTTATCAATCAATGGTATAACCGCTTTTTTGTGGGGTATTGTCACGTTTGCACCAACCCATTTACCGATTCGTAAATTGGATATTGCATCGCTTAGCAATTTAGGGGTTATATCTTCAGCAATATACTGATAATCCAGCCCAAGTTCTAAAGCAGCTGCATTGTGCATTGCGGGAGATACACTATGTGCAATTGGATGTCCGAGTAATGCTAGCGTTTTCATTGTACGGATATGTTTGCCCCTAATTGGCTAAAGGTTTTTGTAAACTCTGGGAAAGATTCATCTACTACTTTTGATTGCATAATTTCGGTACATCCTCGGGTAATCATTCCAGCTATAGCTAACGACATAGCCATACGATGGTCACCGTGACTTTCTAATTGAGCTGGATTTAGAACCTGGGGACCTACAATTGTGTAACCATCTGTATGTTCTGTAAATTTTACACTCATTTTGTGTAGTTCTCCAAGCAAAGAAGAAATACGATCAGATTCTTTGATTCGTAACTCCGCAGCATCTTTGACAGTGGTTTTACCCTCAGACTGGGTAGCAATTACTGTGAATATAGGAAATTCATCAATCATACGTACAACTGTTTCACCTTGTATAGTAGTTGATTTGAGCTTAGTATGTTTGACAATTATGTTGGCTATGGGTTCACCACCGGATTCGCTATTATTCATGATAGAGATGTCAGCTCCCATATTTGTCAGAACGTCAAATATGCCAGTGCGTGTTGGATTTATTCCCACATCATGCAATGTTATGTTGCTTTCAGGCACTAAGATGGCAGATGCTACAAGAAATGCTGCACTTGAGCAATCTCCAGGAACAGATATTTTAGTGGCTGAAAGCGATTTGTCGCTAGGTTGAATTGTTACTTTGTGGTTGTCTGTTTGCAACTTTACACCAAGCTCACGAAGCATTCGTTCGGAATGATCACGTGATGGTCCAGGTTGGTGAATGGTACTTTCTCCTGTGGCTTGAAGTGCAGCTAATAGCAAGGCGGCCTTGACTTGAGCAGATGCTACCTTTGGATGATGAATAATTCCATGCAAGTTGCCTCCTCTAATTACTAGAGGCGCTTTATCAGCAGAAATTGAAGCACCCATTTCACGGAGTGGTCGTGCCACTCTTCCCATTGGTCTGCGCTGCAAACCTTGTGTGCCAGTGAGTTCAGCAGTTATAGGTTGTCCTGCTATAGCACCCATCAGTAATCGCATAGTAGTAGCAGAATTCCCACAATTCAGTGGTTTGTTTGGCTGTATCCAATTCCCACCACGTACAATCAAATCGCCATTCTTTTCTTTAATCTGAACACCTAATTCACGCAGACAATCAATCATGGATGTTGTTACACCAGCCCGTAGAATGTTGTTGAGACGCGATTCGTGTGGACTTAGTGCGGCGTGCAATAGAGCACGATGAGAGATAGATTTGTCTCCTGGTAGTCGCACCTCTCCTAATAGTGGGGCAGTAGGACCTTTTACTTTCATGACTAACCTGATGGAGGGACAGAAAAATGATTATTTCTGATAGATTGGATATCACTTAGCAATGCTTGTAAGGATTGCAAATCTTCGTCAAGAGCAATTTCTAACTTATCCATTGCAATACGTTGCTGATGTAATGCGTTTCTGATTCCGTCTTTATTAGTCGCTATGATATCGACAAGCATTTGCACATCACTAGAGGCTACTCTAGTAGTATCCTTAAAACCGCTGGAAACCATTTCCCAAATGATTGGATCAACGTCTCCCTCTGAGTTTACAGCTGATACTAAGCTACAGGCTAAGAGGTAAGGTAAATGACTAGTTAATGCTGCCAATTTGTCATGTCTTTCTGCATCCATCTCGATGGGGATAGAGCCAACCGCAGATATGATTTGTCTTGCTAGATCAAGCATATTATTGCCCGGATTGTTTGTGGGAGTTAGTACAAAAACTGCGTTTTGATATAGTGAAGCATCCGCATATTTGAGTCCACCCGTCTCTTTACCACACATTGGGTGTCCACCTATTCCGATCAAGTTATTTGGCAGTAACTTCATAGCGGACGTTATCTCTGTTTTTGTCGATCCTAAGTCTAGCACTAGCACTGCGTTATCTAAATCCTCAGAAAGCTCCTTAAGCTCCATCAATGTTTCTAGTATTGTTCTTACAGGTGTGGCTAGAATTAGGATGTCTGCAGACTTTAAACCATCAACCAGACTTTCTGTAGCATAATCAACCAATCCTCTTTCTAGTCCAATGCGCCGAGTATGCAAATCAATTTCGACTGTTGTAATTCCGGCACATTTACCTTGCAGGGCCATTGCTAATGAACCCCCCATTAGCCCCAAACCTACAATGGTTATGTGGCTATCTGATAGCAAATTCACGGATTTATTCATTGTAATTTTGCTTGCGAATAGCTATTCTCTTCCAATCGTCGTAGCTATTGCCCTGGTTTTTTGTACGAGGTCAGCAAATCTTTCAGGCAGCAAACTCTGTCCTCCATCGGATAACGCCTCCTCTGGGTTTGGATGAACTTCAATTATGAGACCATCTGCTCCAGCAGCTATACCAGCAAGTGCAACAGGAGTGACAAAGTTCCATTTCCCGACCCCATGACTTGGATCAAGAATGATTGGAAGATGCGTAAGGCTTTTTAGAACAGGCACAGCATTAATGTCGGTCGTATTCCTAGTGTATTTTTCAAAAGTACGTATCCCACGCTCGCAAAGTATTACATTGCGATTTCCCTCTGCTAGAATGTATTCTGCACTCATCAATAGTTCTTCCAATGTGGCCATCATTCCTCTTTTGAGTAGTACGGGAAGAGTACTACGTCCTACTGTTTTGAGTAACTCATAATTTTGCATATTGCGCGCACCAATTTGCAGCATGTCTGCATATTCGCTTATCAATGGCAACTGTTCTGGTGTCATTATCTCTGTGACAATGGGTAGACCAGTTTGTTCGCGTGCTTCAGCAAGGATTTGTAGTCCTTCTTCTCCAAGTCCCTGGAAACTATATGGAGAACTTCGTGGTTTGAATGCTCCACCACGAAGCGCATGTGCGCCTGCCGCTTTTACTACATGTGCACTTTCTAGTAATTGCCCTCGATCTTCTACTGAACAAGGGCCTGCAATAATGCCAATACCGGTGCCTCCAAACTCAACTTTTCTAACTTTTACAATACTGTCGTGGTCTTGCAGGTCTCGAGAAACTAGTTTGAACGGTTGTAATACCTGTACAGATTTTTCAACCCCTTCCATTACCTCGTAGGTACGTCTATCTATTGGGCGGTCGTCTCCAATAAGTCCTATTATTGTTCGCTCTGAACCATCAGAAAGATGCGCTACAAATCCATCTTTTTCTATACGTTTTACAACGTTGTCTATCTGTATTTGTGTTGCTCCTGCACGCATAATAATAATCATAGTTAATCTATTCTCTCCTCGGTATGTAAGTCAGGCCGTAAACTTTTTGCCTCTCCTAGGTAAACATGTATTATGTCTTCAGAGGGCTTATCAGTGTTCCAGTGAATCAGAATTCGTAAACAGTTCTTCATGCCGTGAGGAACATTCATTTCGTGCCCGCAA
>DDZT01000070.1:513-9654 GCA_002346435.1 Anaerolineales bacterium UBA3001 | reverse complement strand
GGTGTAGAGACTGCGTTCGTAGAAATGGTGCCAGAGGGTCCCGAGGGAGAACGTGTAATCAGAGATTTTGCAATGAAGGGGTATGATCTAATTTTCACGACTTCCTTTGGCTACATGGATGCAACTGTTGCAGTAGCCGAGGAGTTCCCTGACACTCAATTTGTACATATTTCTGGTTACAAGAATGCTCCAAATGCTTCGAACGTATTCGGTAGAATGTACCAACCTAGATATCTTTCTGGTTTAGTAGCTGGTGCCTCTACACAAAGTAACATCATAGGTTACGTAGCTGCATTTCCAATACCAGAAGTAATACGTGGGATTAATGCATTTACACTTGGAGTAAGAGAAGTAAATCCAGATGCTGAAGTCAGAGTGGTATGGACCAACACTTGGTTTGGCCCACCTGAAGAAAAAGAAGCCGCTGACGCTCTACTAGCTGCCGGCGCTGATATGATCGCACAACACCAAGATACCACAGAGCCCCAAAAAGCAGCCGCTGATGCTGGAGCTCTTTCAATTGGTTATGATTCCGATATGGCTCAGTTTGTTGGCGATACAGTTCTAACAAGCCCTGTCTGGCACTGGGGTCTGAAGTATGTTGAGATAGCAGAGCAAGTCATGGCAGGAACATATGACGGTGCTGAGTCATACTGGGGAGGAATGGATGAAGGTATAGTTGGACTTGCACCACTTTCTGACCGAGTTTCCGCTGAAACAGCTGCCCTGGTAGATGAAAAATCAGCAGCAATTATGTCTGGTGATTGGGATGTGTTCTGTGGACCAATAGTTGGTGCTAATGGAAATGTAGTAGTAGGAGCTGGTGAATGCCTAGACGACGGCTCAATGCTAGGAATGGAATACTGGGTTGAGGGCGTTAAAGGTGAAGTACCAGGTGAAGCCCCAGGTGACGCAGCAGGTATGCCAGACCTAGAAGGTCGCTCTATCGCTATAGCCGTAGAAAATGCCTACTTACCGTTCAACTATATCGACGTAGCCACAGGTGAAGCGAAAGGGTGGGACTACGACGCTATGGAAGAAATATGTGCTCGTTTAAATTGCGTTCTTGATTGGCAAGAGTTTGGCTGGGACACAATGATTGCAGCCGTATCTGCTGGTCAATTTGACATGGCTACAGATGGAATAACCATCACTGCTGAACGTGATGAGAACGCAGATTTCTCAGATGGATACATCGCAACTGAGCAACGAATGCTAGTTAGATTGGATGAAACACGCTTTTCCAGTCCAGAGGAATTTGCAGAAGACGCAAGCCTGATACTCGGAGAACAGATTGGTACCACCAACTACGACACCGCTGTTAATCTGGTAGGTGAAGATCGAGTCCAGGGTTTCGACGACTTTGGTCTAACCGTTCAATCTTTGATTGCTGGTGACGTAGATGGAGTAGTAATAGATGAGACAGCTGGACAAGGTTATATGGGTGAAAATGCAGACCAAGTTATGCTCATAGGAGAGTCACTTTCCAGCGACTATCTGGGATTCATTTTCCCAACTGGCAGTGATTTAGTAGCTCCTATAAATGCTGCTCTCCAATCTATGAAAGATGATGGAAGCTTAAATGAGATAAATGCCAAATGGTTTGGTCCTGACTTTGTGATGGACTATGACAACATAGGTTGTGGTGCATACTGTGGTTCTGACTACGATGGTACTTTGGGTTCGGCCGATGATCCAATCAATGTGCTCTTTGTTCCTTCAGTGGATATCGACTTCATGATTTCAAGTGGCGATCTGATCGAAACTGGACTACAGTCAGCTACTGGATTGAACTTCAACGTTAGTGTACCCACCTCATACGCAGCAACTATCGAGGAAATGTGTGCTTCCCCAACCAACACAATCGGATTCATACCAGCAATGGGATATGTGCTTGGCAACACACTTTGTGGTGTGGAACCCGCCTTGGCTTCGGAACGCTACGGATGGAATGTTTATTGGGCCGAATTCCTGGTTGCACGTGATAGTTCATATACAACACTTGCAGACTTAGAAGGTGCCAGTTGGGCATATCCAGATGCTGGGTCCACTTCAGGGTTCCTTTTCCCGACCGCACTGTATGACGATCTAGGTATAACAGTTGGTGAAAAGATAGAAGCCGGTGGTCACTCAGCTGCTGTGAAAGCAGTCTACAATGGTGAAGCCGACTTTGCTACTGCCTATTTCAGCCCGCCATTACTGCCTGAAGGTACTTGGGCCCTTGGTGATGCACCAGACATTCCAGATGAAATGATAGAGGAATGTGCTGTAAATGAAAAAGGTCGGTTAATGTGTGGTGGATATCGTGTATTAGATGCACGAGCATCGATACGTGAGGAAGCACCAGACGTTATCCAGAAAGTTCGAATCCTAGACATATCAGCTGAAATTCCCAATGATACTATGTCATTTGCTCCTGACTTCCCAGAAGCGCTGAAAACAGCAGTAACGGACGGTGTGAAGTTCTATGTAGGTACAGATGCTTGTGCTGAAACATTCTGTAATGAAAACTTCTACGATTGGACCGCTGCTGGCCCAATCGCCGATGAAAACTTTGATGGTGTTCGTTTGCTTATGGCTGCTCAAGGAATAACTCTGGAAAATATCGGCGAGTAATATAGCTGATATCATAAACCTGTCCTGGACTATTTTGTCCAGGACAGGTTTTATCACCCCATGTTAGAAATACACAATTTAACCAAAATATATGACGGTAAGGTTATTGCCGTGGACAATGTAAGTTTTGAAGTTAAGAAAGGTGAGTTCCTCGCCGTAATTGGTCTTAGCGGATCTGGCAAATCCACACTGTTAAGATGCATCAATAGGTTGATAGAACCCACATCAGGCCAAATCATGTGGAACAATATCGATATCACATCTGCAAGCCAGAACGAAATGCGTAATGTGCGCCGCAAAATCGGTATGGTCTTTCAACATTTCAACCTTGTTTCCAGATCCAAAGTTATAACCAATGTGCTCTCAGGCCGTCTTGGCTATATCAACCCAGCATTAAGTTTGATAAATCGTTTCCCACAAAAAGATATAGAGATGGCACTAAAGCAACTAGACAGAGTGGGTATAGCCGACCAGGCATATAAGCGCGCAGACGAACTCAGTGGTGGACAACAACAACGTGTTGGAGTAGCACGTGCCATGATGCAAGAACCTGAAATAATTCTGGCTGATGAGCCGGTAGCTAGTCTTGATCCAGTTCTAGCTCACAGCATAATGCAATACCTAGAAAAACTTAATAAAGAGGACGGAGTGACCATACTCTGTAGTCTACATTTTCTAGATCTTGTCCATGAATATGCAGACCGTGCCATCGCTCTTAACCAAGGCCAATTAATGTTTGACGGCCCGCCCAAAGAAATAGATGACGCCAGATTTAGAAGCATATATGGACAAGAGGCCAAAAGGGTTGGTTAGATTGCTAAATGGAAAGAGAAAAGTCTCTCATTAAGTCAGTAAGTTTTGGGCTCGCTATATTGTTTGGAATGATAATATATGCATATGGATTTAATGTAACGAAAGTAAACTTTGAGACCACTCGTTCCGAAAAGCGGTTAACACAGCTTAGCCGCATCATGCGCGCCCTAGCACACCCTTCATTATTTGTTTATGAGAAAGAAGAACTAGAGGTCATGGCACCTATCTATCTCCCATGCCCAAAAACTCAAGTCCAAATCCACAACCCAGACACGAGTGATTCATACTTAATACTCACTCCCAACTGCGCTGGTCCAGGCGAAATAATTACTGTTGAAGGATACAATATTTGGCCCAACACTAAAGGGCCAATCAACTTTCTAGCTCTTAGCGGTGTTAATCTGACAATAGGCAATCTACAGTCTGATGCAAATGGTTACTTTAAAGCCAAAGTTAAGCTTCCGAAGCGCCAACCAGTAGATGTAGCTCAAATGATACGAGTACTGCCGCGTCGCAACATTGGAAACCCAGAGTTCTCAGACGTCGCCAAAAGCACCTGGGACAAAATCATAGAAACTGTTTTTCTAGCTCTACTGGCTACTACGTTTGGTACTCTTTTAGCAATTCCAGTAAGCTTTTTCGCCGCTCGCAACCTGATGAGCAGCCAAAAAAGTCCACTTACAAATGTTGCATTCTCAACAATTGGATGGCCACTAGGCATTCTAATTGGACTACAAACAGCGTTGACATTTAAGTCTTTTGTAATCCAATTATTTGTAGAAGATGTCCTGATCAGAAGTAGTATTGGTTCAGTCTTAGGGATTGGACTGACCTGGAGTGTTATACAATGGTTGTTTCCTAAAAAGCAAGACCAATCCAATCTCCGTAAGCATAAGATAGTCCAGTCAGTCACTGTAATACTATGTGTTCTCATATCAATTCTCACAATTTATATGATAGCTAATTTAGCACTGGTATTAGGACAGGTACTTATCGAACCTCTAGGACCTATTGGATTTGTAGGCAATTTCATTAGTCAGCTTGGTGATGTTCTAATTATGGTACTACCTGCAGCTACAGCATTGTTGGGCGGTGGCACTCTTGGTCTTGCCGGTAACAAACTGGGTCAATATGTTTCAGACCATATGTCCCCACAAGTAATAAAAATAACCAATATTTGTGCAACAGCACTTGCAGGTGCAGTTATTGGCGGTATTTTAGGTAACACGATTGATTGGTTTTATCAGTTAGATAATCCCCAACAGACACTTTACTTGCCGATGTCAATTGGTGCCATACTAGGTGCACTTGTATCTTTAAGAATATCTCACAAACATCCTATACCAATCGGATATGTAACTTATTACGTAACTAGAACCATCCTGAATGCCACAAGATCTATAGAACCTTTAGTCATGGTGATTGTATTTGTTGTATGGGTCGGAATAGGACCTTTTGCTGGATCTTTAGCTCTAGCATTGCATACTATCGCTGCCCTCGCAAAATTGTATTCTGAACAAGTCGAAAGCATTGCACCAGGACCATTAGAAGCTGTGAGAGCAACGGGAGCCAATCGCTTACAAACCATTGTGTATGCAGTAATTCCTCAAATCATTCCTCCTTACATATCATTTACTATGTATCGATGGGATATCAATGTACGTATGTCAACCATTATAGGATTTGCAGGAGGTGGTGGTATCGGGTTCTTACTTCAACAGAACATCAATCTGCTTGATTACCGTGCAGCTAGCGTACAAATGTTAGCTATAGCTATTGTGGTAGCAACAATGGACTACATAAGTGCTGTAATACGCGAACGTTTTGTTTAAATACTAATTACAGACTTTAATTTTGATGAAATTTTTGTATTCATACAAGCCCCAAAGTGGTATCATCCAATAGAATTATTATTGACGTTCAATTTGGTTTTTATTATCAATAAAGTTACTGATAAACTGTAAGGAACAATACTTGAGTAACAATAGACGGAAAAAACGTATCGGTATACTAACAGGCGGAGGAGATGCGCCAGGATTAAATGCTGTGATCAGAGCAGTAGTTCATACTGCAATGAATGATTTCAATGTAGAAGTCCTTGGGCTTAGAAATGGGTTTGATGGTTTGGTTGAACCAGAAGATATGATTGTTTTAAGCCATAGCCAAGTACGGGGCATTCTATCTCATGGCGGTACTATATTAGGAGCCGCTAACCGAGGTAATCCATTTTCACGCAAGACAATAGTTAATGGTAAAGAAGTGATTAGTGATATGTCAGAACAGGCATTAGATAACATAGACCGCTTAGAACTAGATAGCATGATTGTAGTAGGAGGCGACGGCACCCTAACTATTAGTAAAGCACTATATGATAAGGGTGCTCCAATCGTTGGTGTGCCAAAAACAATAGATAATGACATGGGAGGCACTGATGTAACTTTCGGTTTTGATACTGCAATGCGTACTGCCGCAGAAGCACTAGACAAACTACATACTACAGCCGAAAGCCATAGTAGAGCTATGATACTGGAATTAATGGGTCGCAACGCAGGATGGATTGCTCTTGGAGCTGGCATTGCTAGTGGAGCTGACTCAATTCTAATACCTGAAATACCATTCGACTTAACACCTGTAATTAATAGATTTGAAGAACGAGCAGCTAATGGCAGCAACTTTAACATCATGTCAGTTGCCGAAGGTTCCCGCTCAAAGGGTGGCAAACAGCAATACAAAGATGATGCAGGATTATATAGTGGTCGCTTAGGAGGCATTGGCCAAACGATAGCTGATGAACTACGTATCGACTCAGGAATTGACTCGAGATGCACGGTACTAGGTCATTTACAACGGGGAGGTAGTCCTACTCCTTATGATAGGTGGCTAGCTAGTCTCTATGGTGCTGGTGCAACGAGACTCGCTATGGCTGGAGCCTATGGCATGATGGTCAATTTACAAGGACGCGAGATTGGTTCTATTTCTCTTTCAGATGCTGTTGCACAAACCCCTAAAATAGTGAATCCTGACGGGGATTTAATCACTGCAGCCCGTGGTTTAGGAATTGTATTTGGTGATGAATGAAATTAAAGAAATAGAGCATTCCTAAGAATGCTCTACCTCACGCCAGGGCATCTCTCTTAATTATTTAGGAGGGATGCCCCGGCGTTAATAGTACTGTCACTTTTCATGAGCATCACCTCCCGTTCCTTAAAAATAGCTGTCCAACAATAAAAATACTAGCAGCTGCCTAAGCAGCTAATTATGTTGTAATTATGCCAAATATAAATTTATATGTCAACTTCAAGTATGCAAACAATCAGTGTGATAGGTACTATGCGTGATATTCGATCAAGCATTTCTATAATATTTATACTAGGTTGTATACCCTTCATGTTAATCGGATGTAATCAGGAAGCTAAGATGAATACATCACAACTAGATAATGTAAACACTCTTACACCTAACACAGCATCACCACCTACAATCAGTCCTACCTTTACTATTATTTCTCCAAAAAAGCCCTGCGCAAATGATGCGATGTTTATAACAGACCTAACAATACCTGATTTCACCAAGTTAGAACCTGACGAACCAATAAGTAAATTATGGCAAATACGTAATACGGGCACTTGTTCATGGGGTCCTGGATATACTGTGGTTTTCAAAGAAGGTCATGCTATGACTGCAAAATTAGAGCATGCTCTTTACCCAGCCCAACCAGATGCCAATGCCATAATTCAAATAGACATGACCACACCATCTTCTCCTGGAGATTACCAAGGATATTGGTTACTCTATGACCCTGATGGAATCATGTTTGGGCACAAACTATTTATCAAGATTACTGTTGAAGAAACTATCGAATCCTCTAGTTCTGAGTAACTGATTGAGTTGCATTATGATTCAATTGGTCACTCAGAACTAGACACTAGACCTACGCTTTGATGTATTTTATGTGCCCTCTTCCCAAGAATTGAGGTATTTTTCTTGTTCAGCAGTGAGTTTATCTATCTCGATTCCAATTGCCTCTAGTTTGATAGTAGCGATTTGTCTGTCTACCTCTTCCGGCACAGAATAAACCTGATTATCCAAATCATGACTATTCTTAAGCATATATTCAGCACTTAATGCTTGGTTAGCAAAACTCATATCCATAACGCTAGGAGGATGTCCTTCCGCTGCTGCAAGATTAATTAATCGTCCTTCAGCGAGTACAAAAATTTTTTTCCCATCTTCTATAGTATATTCTTCTACATATTCTCTTACTTTTCTTTTAGATTCCGTCATTTTTGTAAGTTCATTAATGTTTATTTCTACATTGAAGTGTCCTGAGTTAGCCACTATTGCACCATCTTTCATATTTTCAAAATGATGTTTATCTATTGCACTAATACCTCCGGTAACTGTTAGAAAAACATCACCTATTTTTGATGCTTCTTCCATTTTTAATACTGTATGTCCATCCATTACTGCTTCAAGAGCTCTTACAGGATCTACCTCACATACCACGGTATGTGCTCCCATTCCTTTTGCACGAGAAGCAAATCCTTTTCCACACCATCCATAACCTATAGTAACTACTGTTTTACCAGTGATAAGTAGATTAGTTGCTCGTATAATCCCATCAAGAGAACTTTGACCTGTTCCGTATCTATTATCAAACATATGTTTAGTGTCTGAATCGTTTACAGCTACAATTGGGTATAATAATTTTCCTTGATTATGTAATGCTTTTAGTCTTATAACTCCTGTAGTAGTTTCCTCCATTCCACCTATGATATTTTTTACAAGATTGGTCTTCTCACTGTGTATCATAGCTACTACATCAGCTCCATCGTCTACTGTTATATTAGGTTCAGTATCAACAGCAGCTGAAATATGATTATAGTATGTTTCAGAGTCCTCTCCATTTATAGCATAAACTGGTATTCCAGATGAAACAAGATGTGCTGCTATATCATCTTGTGTAGAAAGAGGATTGGATGCACACAAAGCTAATTTAGCTCCTCCTGCTACTAATGTATGCGCAAGATTTGCTGTTTCAGCTGTAATATGTAAACATCCCGCGATTTTTACACCTTCTAAAGGTTTTTCTTTTATAAACCTCTCCTTAATTTTTCTTAAAACTGGCATTTCCCTTTCGGCCCATTCAGTACGTAGCGCACCTTCAGGTGCTAGATTAATATTTTTTATATCGTTATCCATTTTTTCTCCAATATAGTATTCTTTATATTTCTATCTTTTCATTAAATTTTGTAAGATCTACAAAAGATTTAAAACGTTGATTTATATCATTTTTTGAAAGGTTTGATAATTTTTCTATCCCGAATTTTTCTACTGTAAATGAAGCCATCACACTTCCTATTATAGTCGCTGATTTTAGTGTTTTCTGATTTATCTCTTTACATAAATCTAAATAACCCATGAATCCGCCAGCAAAAGTATCTCCTGCGCCCGTTGGATCTTTTACTTTTTTTATAGGGAATGCAGGAGCAGAAAAAGTGAAATCTTCTCCAAATAAACTAACACCGTATTCACCTCTTTTTATTAAAACTATTCTTGCTCCCAAATTACGTAAATTTTCTGCAGCATTTATATAATTAGTTTCTCCGGATAATGTTTTTGCTTCATTTTCATTAATAATTATTGCATCTACTTTATTAATTATATTTTTTAGTTGATTGAATGTGGTATCTATCCATAAATTCATAGTAT
>DDZT01000070.1:0-209 GCA_002346435.1 Anaerolineales bacterium UBA3001 | reverse complement strand
ATCTATCCATAAATTCATAGTATCTAGAGCACAAAAATTTAGTTTTGTTGACATAGAATTATATACTTTATGCTGTAATGAAGGGTGAACATTAGCAAGGAATAAATTCTCAGAATTAGAGAGTTTATTATCTATTATCGGATTAAATGTTTCTAAAACGTTTAATTGAGTATCTAAAGTAATCGCTTCATTTATATTTTTTTTATAAT
>DDZT01000046.1 GCA_002346435.1 Anaerolineales bacterium UBA3001 | reverse complement strand
TGTTCTAGTTGACATTGCAAAAGACGTGCAAAATGAAAAAATAGAATTCAAATGGACCGATAAACCTGTCAAACTGCCGGGTTACCGTCCTGATATGAGTGCGGACAAACAAACTTTTCAAGAAGCTGTGGATTTAATAAACAATGCTGAACGCCCTATTATTTTAGCCGGACAGGGCGTTATTGCATCAGGCGCGATGGCAGAATTGCTGAAATTTGTTGAACGCACCAATATTCCACTCTCTATGACATTGTTGGGTCTTGGTGGATTTCCAGCATCTCATCCACTTAATCTAGGTATGATGGGCATGCATGGAGAAGCATGGGTAAACACTGCTATACAAGAAGCTGATCTACTGCTAGCATTTGGAATGCGATTTGATGATCGTGTTACTGGAAATTTGGCTAATTATGCTAAACAGGCTAAGAAAATCCATATTGAAATCGACCCTACTGAAGTAGACAAAAATGTTAAGGTCGATGTTGCAATTGTAGGTGATTTACGAGAAATGCTAGAAAAACTAACACCACAGACTAATAAGGGAAACTGTGAAGAGTGGATAAGGGCAATAGAAGCACATAGAGGAGACTCAGCTGTACGTGATATCAAACACATGCCTGATATGGGACATCTGTATGCTGCTCATGTTATTCATGACATCTGGCGTCTAACAGACGGAGACGCATTGGTCGTAACTGATGTCGGACAACATCAGATGTGGGAAACTCAATATTATCATCATGATACCCCTCGATCTTTGATTACTTCCGGTGGTCTCGGAACAATGGGATTTGCACTACCAGCAGCTATGGGAGCAAAGTTGTCTTGTCCAGAGAAAGAAGTATGGGTCATCTGCGGCGATGGCGGTTTTCAAATGACGGCAGCAGAACTCACTACCCTAGCTCAGGAAAACATTGATTTAAATGTAGCCATAATTAATAACGGATATTTGGGTATGGTTCGGCAATGGCAAGAGTTTTTTTATGATGGTCGGTATTCAGCTACTCCAATGCTTAGTCCCGATTTTGTGAAACTAGCAGAAGCACACCATGCCACTGGTATTAGAGTATCACAGCGTGAAGATGTGGAAACAGCTGTCCGACAAGCACAAAGTACGCTAGGTGCAGTAGTTATAGACTTCGTAGTTGAACAGGAAGATTCTGTATATCCAATGGTAGCTACTGGAGCCGACTTGGATGATATGATAAGAAGACCAAAACCAGAGATCGAATGGTAAGTACTGGTTTACAGTGATGATATGATACATACAATTATTGCCTACGTAGAAGACAAACCCGGTGTTCTAAATCGAGTAGCTTCATTATTTCGTCGCCGAGGTTTTAATATTGAATCTCTAGCCGTAGGTCATACAAACATGGCTGGAGTTTCTCGAATGACAATAATGGTAAACGCTGAGGAAGAAAACGTAGCAAAACGAATTGAGGCTAACCTGTATAAGCTAGTCAATGTTCTACGAGTTGATGATCTAACACACAAATCTCCAGTAGCTCGAGAATTAGCTCTTATCAAGGTAAATGCTGATAGTAAAACTCGAAGTGAAATTGTACAAATAGCGGATATTTTTCGCGCTAATATTGTAGATACCGCATCTCAGACTCTTATACTTGAAATTAGTGGTGCAGCAGAAAAAGTTACCCGTTTACTACAAATGCTGGAACCTTTCCGAATAGTTGAAGTTCAACGTACTGGAGTGATAGCAATTCAAAGAGGGGATGATCAAGATTCTTCTGATCCACCAATGTTTGAAACCAAATAACACAAGAATGACTGCCGTACAGAATGGATTTTTTGTAAACAATTACAAACTTATGATATCTAATATTTAGCGGAGGCCACATGGCAACAATTTATTATGACAAAGATGCTGATCCAAGTATTATAAAAGGGAAAAAGGTAGCAATTATCGGATACGGTTCACAGGGACACGCTCATGCTCAGAACCTTAAGGACAATGACGTTAACGTAATTGTAGGTCTTCATGAAGGTAGTAAAAGCATAGATAAGGCAAAGAAGGATGGATTGGAGGTCATGAGTGTATCTGAAGCATCAAGATGGGCAGACGTAATTATGTTACTTGCTCCCGATACGGTCCAACCAAAAATATATACTGAAAATATAGAGCCCAATCTAACGGGTGGAAAAACTCTTATGTTCGGACATGGCTTCAATATACGCTTCAACACAATTGAGCCTCCATCTGAAGTAGACGTGAGTATGATTGCTCCCAAAGCTCCTGGACATCGCGTGCGCGAAACCTTTATTGAAGGTGGTTGTACGCCAGGATTGCTAGCAGTACATCAAGATGCCTCCGGCAAGGCCAAGGATACAGCCTTATCATACGCATGGGGAATTGGCGTTACTCGAGCAGGAGCTCTAGAAACTACATTTGCGGAGGAAACCGAGACTGACCTTTTTGGCGAGCAAAGCATTTTGTGCGGTGGTGTCAGTGCTTTGGTAAAAGCTGCATTTGAGACGCTTGTTAAGGCTGGCTACCAACCAGAGGTGGCGTATTTTGAGTGCATGCATGAACTCAAGCTAATTGTAGACCTGCTCTACCAAGGCGGACTAAATTATATGCGGTACTCAGTATCGGACACAGCAGAACATGGTGATTACGTAGCAGGTCCACGAATTGTAACTGAAGAAACCATAGGAGCAATGTCGCAAATCCTCAGCGATATACAAAGCGGAGCCTACGCAAAACAATGGATTGAAGAAAATGAAAATGGTCGCCCTTGGTTCAACAAGAAACGGAGTGAAGAACAAAACCATCTTATTGAAGAAGTAGGAGCCAAGTTACGTAGTATGATGCCATTTATAGATCCAGTAACAATTAAACCAGGTGAGTAATAACAACTTACGGGGCAATTAATTTGTCATGACCAACTATGTTCGTTTCTTCGATACTACGCTAAGAGATGGTGAACAATCACCGGGAGCAACTCTCACTAGTTCAGAAAAACTTGAAGTTGCTAGACAATTAGCTAGACTTGGAGTTGACATTATTGAAGCTGGTTTCCCAGCAGCATCTCCAGATGATTTAGATGCGGTAAAAGGCATAGCTGATGAAATAGGTAGAAAAGATTCCCTAACGCAATTAGGAGAAGAATATAAAAGCACTCCTATAATATGCGGTTTAGCTCGGGCGTCAGAACAGGATATTGACGCTGCTTGGGAAGCTATACAGAGTGCAGACCATCCACGTATTCATACTTTCCTTGCTACTTCTGAAATACATATGCGACACAAACTGCGTATGGACCCCGAAGAAGTAATAGATAGAGTCAAACACACAGTGGCATACGCTAAACAACTGTGTAATGATGTGGAATTTAGTCCAGAGGATGCTGGTCGTAGCCAACCAGAATTTCTCTATACAGTTTTAGAAGAAGCAATAAAATCTGGAGCAACCACTTTAAATATACCCGATACTGTAGGATATACTACTCCTGACGAGTTTGGGCAACTTATTACTGGAATCGTTGCTAATACACCCGGAATAGAACAGGTAATTCTGTCAGTACACTGCCACAACGACCTCGGCATGGCCACTGCAAACACTCTAGCGGGTATTCGAGCAGGTGCAAGACAAGCCGAAGTGACCATTAACGGAATTGGTGAACGTGCTGGCAACACTTCCCTAGAAGAAGTTGTTATGTCTTTGCAAACGCGACAGTCAATCTTTGAGCTTGAGCACGGTATAGACACAACTCAAATTATGCGCACCAGTCGTATGGTCAGCAATTACACTGGAATAGTAGTACAACCCAACAAAGCTATAGTAGGAGCAAATGCTTTTGCACATGAAGCTGGTATTCATCAGGATGGAATGCTCAAAAACGAAGAGACCTACGAGATTATGCGTCCTGAAACAGTAGGATTGTCACAGTCCAAACTAGTTTTAGGTAAACACTCTGGACGCCATGCACTTCGAGTCCGACTACAGGAACTGGGATATGAACTTGATGATGAAGATCTAAAAGACGTTTTTAGACGCTTTAAGAGAGTAGCCGAAAAGAAAAAAGTAGTCACAGATGCGGATATAGAAGTACTAATTACTGATGAAATTAATCAACCCGTAGAAGTATTCAAGTTGCAGGATGTGCAAGTAGTGTGCGGCACATTGGGTCTACCGACAGCAACTGTACGAATCGTTGACCCAAACGGGCTACTAACAGAACAAGCGTCTATTGGCACTGGTCCAGTCGATGCTTGCTACAGTGCTATAGACCACATCATACAGTTGCCGAATGAACTAACGGAATATAATGTAAATGCAGTAACTGAAGGAATCGATGCAATTGGTGAGGTTACTGTACGAATACAAATAGATTCAGAAAAAGTATCAGCTCCTAAGCGCCTATCCCCGCAAAGAGAACAAATGCAGTATAGATCTTTCGGAGGACATGGAGCGAGTACAGATATTTTTGTTGCCAGCGCACGAGCTTACGTAAATGCTCTCAACAAGGCGATTGAAGCATTAGATTTACATAATGATCACAACAACACTATTACTAAAGACTAAACACGGAGTGCTATCTTATGCAATCTAATCCACTTACACTTTTTGAAAAAATTTGGTACTCACATATAGTTACACAAGAACCAAAGTCTCCGGCAGTGATATATATCGACCTACATTTGGTCCATGAAGTCACATCACCACAGGCATTTACCGGACTACGAGAACGCGGATTGAAAGTACGACGTCCACAACTAACACTTGCTACAATGGATCACTCAATTCCTACGACACCACTCTCAATCCCTATGGCCGACACTCAAGCAGCTGCGCAGCTGCAACAACTTGCTGAAAACTGTGAGGAATTTGACATAGGACTTTATGGAATGGAGTCTCCTATGCGCGGCATAGTACATGTTATAGGTCCTGAACTCGGACGAACTCAGCCTGGTATGACGATAGTATGTGGTGATAGCCACACTTCAACACATGGTGCATTTGGCGCTCTGGCTTTTGGGATAGGCACCAGTGAGGTAGAACATGTACTAGCCAGTCAATGCCTTCTACAACACAAACCTAAAACGTTCCAAGTGAACGTGTCAGGCAAACTGGGAATAGGCGTATCTGCAAAAGACATAATACTAGCCCTAATTGCAAAAATTGGTATTGGCGGTGGTACAGGTCATGTATTTGAATACACCGGTGAAGCAATCCGCGGCCTTACAATGGAAGAAAGAATGACCATCTGCAATATGTCAATTGAAGGTGGAGCTCGTGCTGGAATGGTCGCACCTGATGAGACAACTTTCGAGTATCTGGCTGGACGCGAACACTCTCCTAAGGGAATTGAATGGGATAAAGCTGTTGAGTCATGGAAAAAACTCCCTACTGATGGAGAAGCTATTTATGACCAATCTATCACACTGGATGCGTCTTCACTCGAACCAATGATAACTTTTGGTACAAACCCAGGCATGGGACTTCAAATCACAGACCCAATTCCGAACCCGAACCAATATGATGATCTGGACAAACAGCATAATTTGGAGGATGCTCTAAAGTATATGGAGTTGCAACCAGGACAACCACTATTAGGACATCCTGTCGATGTCGTATTCATAGGAAGCTGTACTAACGGTCGTATTTCTGATTTGCGTCTAGCGGCCAAAATACTAGAAGGACGCCGAATTGCGGAAAATATAAGAATGTTAATAGTGCCTGGTTCACAATCAGTAAAAATACAAGCAGAATCTGAAGGCTTAAACAAAGTGTTTACTGACGCGGGCGCCGAATGGCGTGAAGCGGGTTGTTCCATGTGTATAGCAATGAACGGAGACCAAGTCGAACCTGGCCAATATGCTGTCAGTACTAGCAATAGGAATTTTGAAGGGCGCCAAGGCAAAGGTGCACGTACCTTCCTAGCATCTCCGCTCACAGCAGCTGCAACAGCAGTGGCGGGAGCAATATCAGATGTTAGAGAGATAATATAAAATGGCCAAATTCACTCATCTCAAATCTAGAGTCATTGTTCTACCTAATCGTAATGTAGACACTGACCAAATAATACCAGCTCGATTCCTCAAGGTGACAGATAAGAACGGTCTGGGAGATGCACTTTTCTCTGACTGGCGCTACAATAGCGATGGCTCCGTCAAACCTGATTTTGTGCTGAACCAGCAGCAAAATCAGGGCGCCAAGATTCTTCTGGCTGGTGACAATTTTGGATGTGGTTCCTCTAGAGAGCATGCACCGTGGGCTCTAACTGCTTGGGGAATAAGTGCAGTTATATCGACATCTTTTGCAGATATTTTTCGCAACAATTCTTTAAAAAACGCTCTTCTTCCCATAGTTGTTACTACAGACATTCATCAATCACTGTTTGAATTAGTCAAACAGTCACCCGATACAGAACTGTCCATCAATCTTGCTTCACAGACTCTAACAATACCCACAGACACAACTGTGACATTTCCGATAGATAATTTTGCCAAAAAGTGTCTTCTCACTGGAGTAGATCAACTTGGTTACATCCTCTCACATGAATCTTTAATAGAGGCTTATGAGTCAACATGATAGAAAATTGCACAAAAATCTACGATACGACCTTACGTGATGGTACACAACGTGAGGGGATATCGCTGTCCTGCGATGACAAACTTCGAATAGCTCAACGTCTTGACGATCTTGGCGTGGATTATATTGAAGGAGGATGGCCCGGATCTAACCCAAAAGATGTTGAGTTTTTTGATCGAATGACCGAGCTGAATCTTCAAAATGCACGAATCAGCGCGTTTGGATCAACGTGCCGTGC
Source organism: Anaerolineales bacterium UBA3001 (assembly GCA_002346435.1). Classification (GTDB taxonomy): domain Bacteria; phylum Chloroflexota; class Anaerolineae; order Anaerolineales; family UBA11657; genus UBA11657. The sequence goes on along the minus strand of DDZT01000046.1, from coordinate 5,413 downwards.
AGACTTTAAACCAGAGGAAGACAGTAATATACAAGCATTAATACTCGCCAATACTCCTACATGCACACTTGTAGGAAAGTCATGGACATTACACGTAACTGACGTGATAAAGACTACACAAGCAGAAAATTTGCGCATGATTGAAGAAAGTGTAGCTCATCTAAAAAAACACAACAAAGAAGTTATTTATGATGCGGAACATTTTTTTGATGGATTTAACTCTGACCCAGATTATGCTATGGAGACAATACTTGCAGCCCAGAGTGGAGGTGCTGATACTATAGTACTTTGTGATACCAATGGTGGTACGATGCCATGGCAAATCGCTTCTGTAATACACGAGGTAAAAAATCAAATCGATGCTACTTTAGGTATTCACACACATGACGATTCTGGATGTGCTGTCGCTAACACACTTGTTGCAGTACGCGAAGGTGTTGCGCACATTCAGGGGACTGTGAATGGTTATGGAGAAAGGTGCGGCAATGCCAATTTGTGCAGCATTCTGCCGGATTTAGAATTAAAAATGGGGATAACCTGTCTACCTGAAGGTAACCTAAGAGACCTACATGACTTAGCACATTTTGTAGCCGAGGTTGCTAATCTTGCTCCTGATGAACATCAGTGTTATGTGGGGAACAGTGCTTTTACTCATAAGGGAGGTATACATGTAGCAGCCATGCGCCGTAATCCACATAGTTACCAACATATCAATCCTAACCTTGTGGGCAATGAAATGCGTACTGTGGTATCAGAATTATCGGGTCATGGCAATTTACATGCCAAAGCAGAAGAATTTGGAATGCAATTAGACAACAGAGAAACTGTGACAGAGGTCCTTTCAGAAATCAAGGATTTAGAGTCACAGGGATTTTCATTTGAAGCAGCAGAAGCATCTGTAGCTATACGTTTAAAGCGCCGTCAACCTGAATACAAACCACCATTTGAGTTTTTAGATTACTCAGCCACAGTTCAACACCGTCAGGGACGTGGAATGTTTTCCGAATCATTAGTAAAAATACTTATCAATAATGAAGAAATACATACAGCAGGTGATGGAAATGGACCAGTAAACGCCCTCAACATAGCATTGCGCAAAGCTATTTTGCCCACTTATCCGAAATTGAATGATATACATTTGTCAGATTTTAAAGTAAGGATATTAGATGGTCGTGACGGAACTGCTTCACTCACTCGTGTGCTAATAGATATGCATAATGAACAAGAACGCTGGAGTACCGTAGGAACAAGCACCAACATTATAGAAGCTAGCTGGCAAGCATTAATTGATGGTATTGAGTATGGACTGCTATTAACATGAAAGCACGTATTGTTGCACTACCAGGTGATGGCATTGGTCCTGAAGTCACCACTGCTGCTGAACAAGTATTGGACAAAGTATGCAATCTCTTCAATCATGATATTAAAATAGATGAACGACTCATGGGAGGCGTTTCAATTGACAAAAATGGTATAGCTCTTACAGAAGAGACGCTAGCGGATTGCCTAGATGCTGATGCCGTTTTGCTAGGTGCAGTTGGAGGCCCCAAATGGGATGACCCAAGTGCCAAAGTACGCCCAGAACAAGGACTTCTTACTCTAAGAAAAGAAATGGGATTGTTTGCTAACCTAAGGCCAGTAAGTACACATCCGAAGCTGGAAGATTCTTCACCATTGAAGAATGAACGTCTAAAGGGTGTAGACATACTAGTAGTACGAGAATTGACTGGTGGAATATATTTTGGGGAGCCAAGCTGTCGCAGTGTCGATCAAAATGGAAACATGTATGCTGTCGATTCTATGATCTACTTGGACTATGAAGTAAAAAGAATAGTGCAACTAGCATGTAGTTTAGCTAAAGGCCGGCAAGGTAAAGTAACCTCTGTTGATAAAGCAAACGTTCTTGAATCGTCCAGGTTATGGCGTCAAATAGCTACGGAAGTCGCCCATGATCATCCCAACATTAGTTTCAATCATTTGTTAGTTGATGCAGCGGCAATGCACCTAATCACAAAACCATCTGATTTTGACGTATTGGTCACTAGCAATCTGTTTGGCGATATACTGACCGATGAAGCATCTGTATTGACCGGTTCTATGGGAAATCTTCCTTCTGCTTCAGTGGGCAAAAGTGGGCCAGGATTGTATGAACCTATACATGGATCTGCACCCGATATATCTGGCAAAGGTATTGCCAATCCTATAGGGATGATTCTTTCAGCAGCACTATTGTTACGTTATTCACTTAAACTAGAACAGGAAGCTAAATGTATTGAAGCAGCAGTAAACTTAGCGCTGCATGATGGATGCCGTACAATTGACCTACAACATCAAAATACTCTTTCAACCAAGCAGATGACCAAAGCTATCATTGATAGAATGGGAAACAACATAACATGAGAGTTGCATTTCAAGGCGAAAGAGGTGCCTATTCGGAGGCAGCAGCTATAGACTATTTTGGAAAAAATATAGTGCCAGTAGCTTGCCGCACCTTTGACGAAGTATTTTCAAGTGTCGACAGTGGTAACTGTGACAAAGGTATGATTCCTGTTGAGAACTCACTGGCTGGTAGCATACACAGAAATTATGACTTGTTGCAAAGGTATCAATTATCCATTGTAGGCGAAAAAAAATTTAGAGTCCGACATTGTTTGATCACACAACCAGGTGTACCAATAAAGGATATTCGCAAGGTAATATCCCATCCACAAGCCCTGGCTCAATGCGAACAATACATAGACAAATTAGGAATAGAACGTGAAGCTTCATATGACACCGCTGGAGCTGTTAAAACACTGTCAGAAACAAATATGCGCGACCATGCTGCGATTGCATCACGACTTGCAGCAAAAGTATATAGCATGCAGATACTAGACGAATCGATCGAGGATGCACAGGAAAACTACACACGGTTCCTAGCCCTGTCTCGTGAACCTGAAATAGTCAGCCATGAATCAACAAAAACCTCTATTGCATTTACACTTAGTCAAGGAGGCACTACACCCGGATCACTATTTAGAGCAATTGGAGTTTTTGCAATGCGTGATATAAACCTTACAAAAATAGAGTCTAGACCAACTCCATCAGAGACTTTTAACTATATGTTTTACCTAGATTTTGAGGGCAGCATACAAGAAATTAGATGCCAAAAAGCTCTTGAACACCTTAGTGAGATGGCTCCGGACGTACGCGTGTTTGGAACCTACAAATCAGACAAAACAATCTAAAGAAGACTGATTAGAGCTGATCAAGTTCGTATCTAACAGTAGCATATAGATTTTCAGCTCTCAATTCTTGCAATGTTAGGCAAGGTGCACCTAAATACTGCGCCAAAGTAGGAGCAAGACCCTGGTCAAAGGCAGTATGCTCCATATTGATTACAATACTACGTATACCTTGCTTATTCAAAAGCATTGCAGCTTGATATTCTTCTTCCCTTGGAGACCTACTGGTCATAGATACATTTCCAGCACCATCAGTCAGTAATATCATTAGAGGTACTACATCGGGGTATAAAAGCTTCTGTTGCATAATTACTCTATGAGATAAGGTTAAGCCCGATGATAAAGGCGTCTTACCACCTACAGGTATATCCGCTAATGCAACGCGCGCTAGCTGCACAGACCCAGTCGGCGGCAAAACCAATGTTGCATCATTTTTCTGGAACACTATTAATCCTACTCTGTCCCTTCTCTTATATGCATCAGTAAGTAGTGAGACAATTGCACCTTTAGTAGCACTCATGCGTTCTGATACAGCCATTGACCATGAGGCGTCCACTACAAACATAACTAGGTTGGCGGACTTACGCACACGAATTTTACGGTGTAGGTCTTCCGTTTTAATTGCAAATGCTACATCCTTAAGTTGCTCAGTGCGGTCAATCTGATACGGTGCAGCAGCTCGAAAAGTTGCGTCAAATGCTACATCCTGCACCTCACCATTCGCAGGCCTAGCCTGTACATATCGCCCACGTTTTCTGTTAGTTCTAGTAGTGCTTCGTCTACCACTATGCTGACGAGTGAGTTTATCTAGAGGAGTATCAAAGGTTCGAGCCTCAAACTCGCCCCCTACTTCATCTTTACGACCACCTTCCCACCAATGATTGTCACTAGATGCTGGATGATTCTGATGCGAGGTTGGCTCTGCACTACTATGATCTATTTCTTCTTGAGTAGTGGTTATATCATTCGTGTCTTTTTTTTTATTTGTGCTTTATTGTCAGTATCTTCAGTGTCCAACTGATCTGTATCTGATTGCTGGTTACTAGCATGCTCATCCTGAAGACGTTGTTCTAGTTCACCAATACCAAGACTGACAGACTCAAAAGGTCCATTTTTAACTCTATGAGGTAAGGCCAGTTGTGCTGCTATTAGAACATCATTGTCGCTGATTGATTCCCGACTCTGTAAAGCAGCATGGGCACGGGCTGCTCGCAAAATAACTAAATCAGCACGATGCCCTTCAACTCCCAAGCTAGTAGTTAAAGCAGCGATGTTCTCTAAATTTATACGAGAGTACTCTACTTTATCAACAATCTTTCGAGCAGACATAATATCACTAGCGATAGCATCAATATTAGGTTGCCATTTTTCTTGAAACACAGTCGGTTTCGATTCGAACTGTAGCATTCTTTCCATAATTGCCACACGATCCGCAGCTTCTGCAAGACCTTGAATATCAACCGACAAGGCAAAACGGTCCAGCAATTGCGGGCGCAAGTCACCTTCTTCAGGATTCATAGTACCTACAAGGATAAAGCGAGCAGGATGACTAAAAGATATTCCCTCACGCTCTACAATATTTACACCCATTGCAGCTGAATCTAATAGCAAATCCACTACGTGATCGTCCAACAGATTTACTTCGTCTATGTACAACAAACCACGATTTGCAGAAGCTAATACACCAGGATCAAAATGACGCTCACCTTGTTTGATCGCTTTCTCTATGTCCAATGTACCGACCACGCGGTCCTCTGTAGCACTGACTGGCAAATCAACAAAAGGTGTAGGTCGGACAACGCTATGCAAACCACCTGTTACTAGAGATCTTTCCTGACATTCAGTACACCACTCTAATGTTATATCGGGATCACAACCAAATCTGCAATCTTCTATCACTTCTACATCCGGCAAAAGTGAGGCTAACGCTCGTGCAGCAGTTGACTTTGCCGTACCTCTCTCACCACGGATCAATACTCCTCCAATACGTGGATTAACTGCATTCAGCAGCAGAGCACGTTTCATCAAATCCTGACCCACTATAGCTGGAAATGGATAAATTTTTCTCATAATTATTTCACTATCTTATCATTTCACTATCTTATCATTATACCGTGAAGTTATGTTAGGTTGTCAATCCTCAGAAACAGTCCTATAATGCAAACTTATTAATTATTTGATAAATAAAT
>DDZT01000086.1:8178-9427 GCA_002346435.1 Anaerolineales bacterium UBA3001 | reverse complement strand
CCACCTTCACCTGGAGGAGGTCCGCCAGCATCGTCTGGCATTTGGTGCATGATGTATAGTTTTCCATGATTAATATTGTTGTCAATCATAATATTTAAGCTCCTTAGACCCAGATTGCACCTATGTGTTTATGTTGTTTTGATATAGGCAAGTAAAAAGTTGAATTTGTGACTTACGCTCATATTTGATGATTGTCGCTAAATTAGTAATAAGTTTTAGTAGTATGTATGGTATTTGTTGTACTGGTTTATCTATACTAAGTTTCAACTTACCTATTTCAATATAGTACAATCGTTATAGGTTTGTCAAGCTATGTGTATATACAAGAGTTCGATTTTGATTAGGTTGTATAGATAGGTTTATATCGAAATAGATAAGGAATTGATAATAGATTAATATGGGCAAGTATAGTAAGAGAGCCTATTTCACTATTGTGAAAAATGAAGAATGGGTTATAGGTGCTGTAGTTTTAGGATACTCATTGCGGAAATCAAAAGCAAGGGCTGTATTGGTATGTCAGGTCGGTGTAGATGTTTCTAATGAGTCGAGAATGCTACTCGAAACTATTTACGATATTGTTGAGAATGCTGATGAATATGTTTTCCCTGATAGCCAATACAATAGCTTTGACGACGTACCTAAGCGTTTAGCATTTAGTTTTCGAAGACTCAATGCTTGGAGAAGAACAGAGTTTGATAGGATTACCTATTTGGATTCCGATCTGTTCATACTGAGGAATATTGATGCACTATTTGAGTTCCCAGGAGTTATTGCTCCGCGCGAATATGATTTTCGAGTGTGGCGAGGCAAAAAAGTAGACACGGATTTTTTTAATGGGGGACTAGTAACATTTAGCCCATCTGAGATTGCTTTTAAAAAGTTCAGTACAATTTTGAAGTCACAATGGATTTATATGGGTGCTGCGGAACAGCATTTAGTCAACGTTGCCTGTAGAGACCATTGGTTACGTCTTCCGGATAAATATCATGTACAAGCTGGTACTATTCACAATATAAGGTATGCTAATCAAATTAATGAGGCATATGTAGTGCACTTTTCAAAAATATCAAAGCCTTGGGATATTGCGTATAGTGGCAGAACTGAACTGTGGAATTCATGGAAAATATTTGCCTCATCTTGGATAGATATGCTCAGGGACTACGAGGAGTCTTCAGGTCTGTGTATATCGCCTAAGGAGTTTGGTTGGCAACAAAATAATGAGCTAGGGATAAAGAGAGAAAAGTCCCTT
>DDZT01000086.1:0-7841 GCA_002346435.1 Anaerolineales bacterium UBA3001 | reverse complement strand
CAGTAAAGTCGCCATTTAATAACAAAATACGTAAACGAGCTAATAGGATACTATTGCCGCCAACTAAGATGGCGGAAATATCCGTGTTTAAGGGCGCATTTCAGAAAATATCGGAACTTGGACCTCTTATTAGGATACTACGTAGACGACGACTCCGTACGGTCGTTGAGATAGGCACATCTAAAGGTGGTACTATGTGGCTTTGGTGTCAGATTGCTGATGATGATGCAAAGATTGTTAGTATGGATCTTAAGCCTAAGTCTAATGTTGAGGAAAAAATAGACAAATATTTGTATGGGCTAGCTGTAGAGTCGCAAATAATAAGTCTAGTTCGTGGCGATTCCAGTAACACTAAGACAAAAGATCAATTGGTAACTAAACTTGGTTCATCCAGTATAGATTTTCTATTTATCGACGGTGATCATAGCTATCGAGGTGTCAAAAAGGATTTTGAAATGTATTCTCCACTTGTTCGTAAAGGGGGAATTGTGGCATTTCATGATATTGTGTATCACCCTAATTTTCCTGGCACAAAAGTTGATGAATATTGGAAAGAGTTGCGGGGAAAATATAAATTCCGTGAGTTTATTGATTTGGAGGACGAGCGTGGATGGGGACAGTGGGGCGGTATAGGTGTGTTGTATATGTAGATGCGCGTTGTATCTTTGCTCTAACAGTTGCGAAATGCACGCTAATACATATCAGATCACTTTAAGAGGGGCTGGAGGAAATTAATGTACAAAGCACTATTAATTGCTGGATTGGCCGCCGTGGGTAATGCAATGTTTGTTTATGGTCAAAGAAAAAGTAGTTTATCGAATAATTCCTTTTCGTATCTTATAGGAGCGGTGATTGTATGTGCCGCTATTGTGGCAGTAGTTGCAATCAGTTATAGATCAGGTCAAGCGGTTAGTTTTGTTGCGGACAATATTGTGATGGTAGGTATCGGTGGTCTAGGTATGGCCACTACATATTTAGGGTTTTATCTGTTATATACAAATTATGGGGCAATCTATTATGTTGTATATGCGGTACTGTCAATAATAACTACCACTGTAATTGTCGGAGTTATTATATTAGGCGAGAGTTTCAATAAATTTCAAGCCATAGCAATGATTTTGGCGATACTCTCAATAATATTGTTTACTATTGGAAGATTGTCCCAAAATTGATTGCTTGTTATGTTAGGTTATAGACGGAATGCAGGCACATTAGGATGTAGGCTAAATATTGCTCGCTTTATAACTAGTTGGATTGTGGTTGGACTGGTGCGTATGGGGCTTATCAATTTTGGTGCGTTTATAGGCGTACCTAACACTGACAGTTCGTTGGTGTCTTTGTATGTGGGGATATATTTGGCTTGGCGATTTGTTTGGAATAATGATATATGGTGGAGTACTGCAGAACAAGATATTGATGCAGAAGTTGACTTTGAGTAGTTTATGTTATTAGATTAGAGTTATTATCATTGGTTTGATATGATGTTTATGGACTGCTTTAGGTGAGGCTTTCATTCTTTTAGCACCATCCCTGCTGCCTCTGGATCAAAGTCCTTGGGAAACTTTGTGTCACTATTGTGCCGAGCAAAACTTAGATTAGTCTCAGTCAGGTCAGGTCTTGGTCTGTCCTTGCCACCGGGGACGGGCAAATCGGCTCCTTGTAGGTCAGCCCCACCCAGTTTAGCCTTACTTAGTCTGGATGCGCGTAGGTCAGGTCCAGTCAGGTTAGGTTCCCATATATTATCTCCGCGCAGATTAGTCTCACGCAGGGCAGCATCACTCAAATTAGCCTCACTCAGATAAGTGTTTTGTAATTTAGCCCAATACAGATATGCCCGCCTTAGCTCAGCCTCGCGCAGTTTGGCTACACGCAGTTTAGCCTCGCTGAGATCAGTCTCAAGCAGGTTAGCCCCACTCAGGTCAGTCTCACTCAGGTCGGCTCTATGTAGGTTTGCCCCCATTAAGTTAGCGTTCGATAGGTCGGATCCGCTCAGTTTAGCTCCATTCAGGTTGGCTCCACTTAGGTCAACATCTGCTAAGTTAGAATTTTCGAGTGTTCGGGATCGTTTTACTGCGTCTTCTATTTCTTCGCGTGTAAGATCTGCCATGACTAAAATGCACCTCCAATTTCACATCCAATTTCACATTTATATAGATCGCACAAAACTACCTGATGATGAAAGAATAAATTGTAAACGCAATTATCAACAGTATTGCTATTACGATGGCTACTCGCAGATATCTGATAAATTTGTCCCAATTTCATGCTATCGCATATAGCGTTCCTAGTTCCCCTGTTGAATGTGTCTCTATCTAGCACATAACTACTATACACCGGCGGATAGTAGTTCGGCAAGCACCATGTCTTGATATTACCCTGGTACGTGTTGCTCATATTTGCTTACTCAATACATAAGAGAGGTATTTGGTTTCTAGTGATCCGTTTTTGAATTTAGCTTAGCTGTATCAGTGCTTGTATTCGTTTCAACAGATTGTTCTGCAAGTTTTGCTAACATTAGACAGGCATATAGGCATTCCGTGTGTACTTTAGCTAGTTCTACAGCCGGGTCTTTGGCACTTTGTTTTATTCCAGCACTTATTTTGTACTTAGCGTCATCTAATAGACTTTTTCGTACGGAAATATAGCCAGATTCGCCTGGCAAATCTATATCCCACTGATAACTATCTCTTAGAGAATTTCTTTGCGTATATTCAGTTACAGTGGTGTTATCGCGCGATTTAAGAAGTTTGCCTATACAGTCCACTATTTGTTCTATTGGAAGGTCAAATAATCCTACTAGATTGTTTTCTGGTTCAGTTCGGTCTGACATGCCTATACTATACACCTTGATCTAGTAGGGCGGCAACTATTTAGTAAGATCGTTGGCTTATAAGGATCTGCTATCAGATGGAAAAAAGAGGATATCTCTCTATATGCTGTTTCATTTTAACATAATAAGATACTATGCATCGGATGCCAATGAGCCGATAAGTACCGCTTTCTATAAAGCGGGATATTTGTTCGATAGCATGAGGTAGGACCGTTTTTTTTGAGATGTGTACATGCTACAATTATATGCCTATATTGGTCATAAGGAGAGGTATTGTGTCTAGAAATAGTTCTAGATTGAACGTTGTTAGTTTGAACAGGGTATGTCTATGAAAAATGTTGCTTTGATTATGAATTTGGGATCACCAGATAGAGCTGATATCTCTAGTGTTAGAAAGTACTTAAAACAGTTTTTGATGGACAAATATGTTCTAGACTTCCCAGTTGTTTTTAGATGGTTATTAGTCAATGGAGTGATTTTGCGATTTCGTCCTAAAAAAACCACTGAGGCTTATAAGGCTATTTGGACTAATGAAGGGTCGCCGTTGTTAGTTATTAGTGAGCGAGTTGTTGAAAAACTGCGATCAGCAACTTCTGTACCAATTTACTTAGCTATGCGTTATGGCAATCCTAGCATACGTGATGTTCTTGAATCTATTAGGGATGAACATCCAGATATAGTGACACTATCAATTGTTCCAATGTATCCACATTATGCGATGTCGACTACAAAAACAATAATTGAGGAACTACAAAACACTATATGCGAATTAGGTTTTCATGTGCAAATTAAGTGTAAAGGGCCGTTTTATGATGATCCGAAATATATTGATGCATTATCAGATAGCATTGCCCCTTATATTTCAGGCAAATATGAACATTATTTGTTCAGTTATCATGGTCTCCCAGTTCGACATTTGGTGAAAACAGACCCTACAGGGCAACATTGCTATAGCTGTGATGATTGTTGCAATGTCCCGTCTGAAGCTCATTTATATTGCTACAAACATCAAGTTATTAAAACAACTGAGCTGGTGGCTGAAAGATTGAACTTGCCTGAGGATAGATTTAGTGTCAGTTTTCAATCAAGATTGTTGAAGGACCCCTGGATTACTCCGTTCACTGATTCGGAGATCGAGAGATTGGCTGTAACTGGTCTTAAGAGCATTGCTGTGATATGCCCAGCATTCGTGTCTGACAATTTGGAGACGTTAGAGGAAATAGCAATTGAGGGGAAAGAGACTTTTGTCAAGTCTGGTGGAAGTGTATGTGATTTAATCCCTTGTATGAATGATAATAATCTCTGGATTAAAGCGTTGAAGTCTTATGTTGAATCAATGTAGGTGGCCGGTGGTTTATGAATATATTTAGAAATGTTGTTGATTGCAGTGTCTTGTTCATATTATTAGAGTTATGTGAGGATGCTTCTCTAAACAACTTAACTTCTGGAGGCAATTGTTGTGAATAATGAAAAATTAGGTTGGTTGAAAGTTGGCATTTTTCTGTCGGTTGTAGTCGTAGCATTAACGGCATGTGGTCGGAACGAGGACGTATCTCCTTATGCTGATGATGAAGATCAAAAAGAAATGTCAACTACGGTAGCTGATAAATCAGAGAGTACTTTCAATTCTCAAGAATATGACTTTAGATGTGCTGATGGAATACTGGGAATGAAAATTAGCGACCAGATATTTCCTGATATTTGTGGTGCTAATTGCCGCCCGCCTTCTCCAGACGAATTGAAAAGGATTGAGTCTTGTCATATCGAATTTAGTGAGCGGCAGGATAGCCAGAAGGCAGAGCAAGACTCCGAGAAAGTTGTAAGTACATCTGTGGCTGAAGAATCATTATCTGAGGTGGAGCATGTTTCGGAGAACTTGCTGGATATAGAAGATCATCATGGGGAATTTGATCCAGAGTCATATGATATTGGGTGTATTGATGGCATATTGGGTGAAGCGGTAGCTGATGAAATAATGCCAGACATATGTGGGAGTGCGTGTCGAGAATTAAGTCATGAGGAACTCGATCTTATAAAGACATGCAGAGCTGATGACGAAGCTACAACTAGTGGTAATTCTTCGCATCATCATCATGGTAAACAGATAGCTGTTCCGACTGCACTACCTGAAGGTGTAGTTGCAGCAGTACTTAAAGACGTAGAATTGCCTGAGCCCTCATATGTTGTTAGCGAAAATGAAAAATGCGATCAATTAGAAGGAAGTGAGTGCACAGACATTCAATGGGAGCCAGTAAATGATCTGCGTGCTGGTGAATATACTGCAATCCAAATTGCACCTTCTAATCCGGATATTGTGTACGCTGGAATAGATTCTAACGATATGTCACTTTATAAAAGTATAGATAAAGGACAAACTTGGAAGCTTATTCATATAACTGGACATACTTCGGGTATAGCTGTTAGTCCGACGGATCCTGATGTGGTTGTATACACTAATCTTGAGGGTCCTATGCACCGTAGTATAGATGGTGGTCTGACTTGGAGCTCTATTGATGATAGGGCTATAGAGCAAGTTAAGAAAGTAGATGAAAGGCAAGAAGGAGCGGATATATTTACTGCAATAGTATTTTCGCCAGACAACGGTGATATTGCATATACATCAACTGTGAAGGGGATGTATCGTAGTGGTACTGATGACGGTCCTATTGATATTTTTGTGAGTAAGAATTCTGGGGAGTACTGGGAGCATGCAGGGATTTGTGAAACTTGTGGGGGAGCAAAATTTTTGGCGGTGCAGCCCGGTGATTCTAGTGTGGTATGGGCAGCTACTAATAATGGAGTTCAAGTAAGTCGTGATGGAGGAGCAACATGGAGCGGTAATTTGCTTGAGGAATATACTCTGCAGAATGAGATGTTAGGTGTAGCCTTGCGTCCTGGTGACCCAAATACTATTCTTGCTGCAGGGGCTGAGTCTGGAATGTTTCGGAGTACAGATGGCGGTGCAACATGGGAGTCGGTTAACGCTGGACTTGATACTAAATTACTTCATCATGTTACTTTTGCTAGCAGTAATTCGGATGTAGCTTATGTCGCTACACATGAGGGTGTATATAGAAGTAATAATGCCGGATTATCTTGGATTGAACGTAATAATGGATTACAGTATAAATTTACTACACCAATTGCAGTTGATCCACGTAACGAGGATATTGTTCTTGCAGGGTCTGCTTCGGAGGTTTACACGACTCATCCAAATCATTACAATCCTGGGTTGCATGAAGGAGAAGGATTGTATAAGACTGTTGATGGTGGATCGAATTGGTTTCGTAGCGATACAGGTGTGGATGAAGCTAAATTAGTACAAATGGGTACGCATCCATTGTTGCCATTTAATCTTTGGGCAGATGGCGAATCTGGTCGGGGCGCATTTTTTACTCCTGATGCAGGTGAGAACTGGTTGTTCTCTCCAAATCATGCAGCTCATTACCCTATGGTTTTTGCATTTAGCCAGACATTACCTACAGAAATATATCTAACTAGTTGGATGAATGATGGTGAGCTTATGACTAGTAAGGATGAAGGCCATAATTGGACTGATTTGGCGCCATTAATCGCAGCGGGTGTTAGTGATGAGACAAAAGAATTGGGTTTGTATGACGATTCTAAACGTAGATGGCTACATTTGCATGGTCTTGCGGTGGCCGCATCTGATCCAGATGTGATTTATGTTGGTTCTGTTCATGACACTGTATATCCTGATGTTGAATTCAATTTGACTGGTGCCCATATTTTTAAATCTGTAGATGGTGGAGAATCGTTTATAGAAATGAGTAATGGTTTTCCTATAGAGACTCGTACTTCAATTAATGTGATCGTTATTCACCCAACTAATCCCGATATTGCATATGCTATGACATCTTTGCACGAAACAGAGGTTGCGATTGGTATATACAAGACAGAGGATGGTGGAGAAAATTGGAGAGCCATAAACAATGGGCTTGATTTATACACTAACGATCTTCAAATGGATTCAATATCGTACGATACACTTTATGCGGCAACTGAAAGAGGCGTGTATAAGACGACTAATGGAGGCGAGAAATGGAATAAGTTTTCTGCTGGAATTCCTGATAATATGCCCGTAATTGATTTGGCGATTGATCAAATCAATCCATTGGTTCTATACGCTATAACACCAGATCACGTATATCGAACTAGAAACGGAGGTGATGAATGGCATGTAGTGGATTTTGGATTACCACTGTTAACTAGTTCAGAAATTGCATCAGCGCAATCAGAAATTCCATACCCAAATGATCTGGCTAGGTCGAACGCAGCAAAGAGCGGCCATTCTATTTATGGTCGTACATTTGCCCAGGACCGTAGCTTGGAGATTGATGCTACCGGTAGAGTGCTTTACGTAGTAGTAAAGACAAAGGCTTCAGATAAATATGGGCCAGAATATCACAAGATTAGGAGGTTGTATCGTGCAATCTTGTTGCCCCTCACGGATGTGGAATATCAGTTTGAAGTGGAGGACAAGACTATAGTTGTCGAGTCAACATCGCATGTTTACGGTATGACTTATGATCAAGGTTTGCGTGAAATAAGATTTACATCGGCTGGCCCAGTAGGCACTTTAGGGAAAACAACTATTAGTATTCCAGAGGATATGATTCCGAGCCCATATAGTATAAGTGTAGAAGGTATCACTGTGGATACCTTAAGTGATGATGGGTCTATTACATTTGAGTATGATCATGCAGGTAGGAATCAAGTGGTTGTATCTAGCAAATAACTAGCTGAGGATGGTCCAGATTGTATGATAATGGAATTTAATCAGAAAGATTGGCAAAGTAGAGACGTAATACACTATATCGAGCTTTATCTTCCGGCCATAAGAAGAGAGGTTGCGAAAAGTTGGGCCAGATGATTGGACTTGGGAAAGCGATTGTTGTTGGTGTATTGTTTGGGTTGGTTTCTGGATGTACTACTGATTCAATTGATGTAGATAGTGATATTATTACTGTTGATACTCCTCGTATTGAAA
>DDZT01000061.1:17128-28201 GCA_002346435.1 Anaerolineales bacterium UBA3001 | reverse complement strand
GCAATCCGGGGAAAAATGAAGGCTTTGTCGATATTGATCGTGTTAGCAGGACTACTTAGCTTAGTATATTTTGGAGCTCGTAGGTCTTTGCCTACAATTTTATCTGGTTCGGATTATTTAGACAATAATATTATAATGCTAACAAGAGTTCCCACTGTCACTCCAGATATAGTTCTATTATTGCCAGGACAACCGACTCAAGTTGGTAACCAAGAAATTGACTTAGAAAAACTAAAAAATACTCAGGTCCCAATAAGTGGAACTGGTTGTGACAATACAAACGCGATGATTTCTAGCCCATTACCTGGAGCGGTTCTGTCTGGCGATGTTGAGGTGCAAGGTACTGCAGATATCACTGATTTTGCATTTTATACCCTGGAGATATCGACAGTTGGGGACAATTGGTTAACAGTTCACACTCAGGATATTCCTGTGTCTTCAGATGTTTTAGGTAACTGGAATTCTTCTATTTATGAGGAAGGCGAGTATGCTTTTAGGTTAGTGGTTTACAATGCTGCTGGGGCTTATTCTCAGCCATGTGTAATACCAATATTTATTGGTAAGCTTCCATAGTTTTTATGTCTCTCATGTTGTATAGCTCTCATGGTAAAATCGAAGAATGACATCATCCGATAGTAAATCAATCTCAGTTAGGCAGGCAGCTAATTCAGATTTCAAGAAGATTAGTGCTTTAGATGCTTCTAATAATACTGATTACGTGTGGCAAATGGAACTACGTGAAGAAGATACTCGAATTAAAGTTTTTTTCCAACGTACACGTTTGCCACGTTCTGTGGAACTAGATTTCCAGAACAGTATTGATGATTTAGAAACAAACTTGATGAAACATACGCTAGTTCTAGTATCTGAGTCGATGGGTGTATTAACAGGCTTTTTGGTTTTAGACAGAGGTACTGCTCAAGATGCGGCTATAATCACTAATTTCGCTGTAGAAAGGTCTATGCGACGCAGAGGAATTGCCACAGCTATGTTAGTGACAGCGAGAGAATGGGCTTCGAGAGCAGGGTTAAATAGATTGATTATTGTGACACAATCCAGAAATTATCCTGCTATATGTTTTTGTCGTAGGAATGGTTACATTTATTGTGGATATAACGATAGTTATTATTCAAATCAAGATATCGCACTGTTTTTTAGCATGAAACTCCGTTGAAAATTTGGTAATGATTGATTTAATAAGTGTTTTGTCGGTTTTGAATCAGTTTGTGATAGTGGCAGTTGTAATCACTGCTATTTCAATGTTGTTGTATACACTCACATTTAACCTGCAGGACAGAGTAGCACAGGCCATGAATGTGTTACTTGCGTGCGTGACTTTAATTTACTTAAGCGATGTAGTTGCTTCAGTTGCAACAGAGAAAGGTGTGGCACGTATCTGGCTATATTGCCAATGGGCTGGAATTAGTATGGTGCCTGCAGGTTATCTTCATTTCTCAGATGCGTTACTTGCGAAAACTGGAAAGCCATCGCGTGGTCGACGTCGTACACTGGTATATATCACTTATATGCTTGGATTATGCGCTATTAGTTTAGCATTATTCACTGAATTAGTGGTGAAGAATATGGTGGTGAATACAACAATTCAGTGGTTTAGTCCCGGAGAGTGGTTCTCACTGTTCTCAGTTGTGTTTCTTTTAGCTACATTAATTGCTGCCGTTAATGTATATAGAGCATTTGTGCGGTGTCTTACAAGGTCTACACAAAGACGTCTTGGTTATCTGGTAATATCATCGTTAGCAGTTCCTGTTGGTATTTTTCCGTACCTAATGTCTGTAGGTGGATCAATATTACATAATTACCCAACTTTTTTTTGGATTATGTCACTTTTCGCTAATGTAGCTGTGAGTGTTGCTCTTGTCTCGATGACTTACAGTGTGGCCTTTTTTGGGGCTCCTCAACCTGACAGAGTGATCAAAGGTAGATTGTTTCAGTGGATATTACGTGGGCCAATTGTCGCTTCATTATCAGCTGGTGCTTATTTGTTTGTACGATGGATGGACCGCATGATTGGGCTTGATTTGACTTTGTGGGTTCCCGTAGCTGTTGTAGGAGTTGTTTTGTTAGTCCAGTATGCCATTACAGTAATTAGACTACCTGTTGAACAACAATATTTTTATGGCAACCCAAGTGATAGAGACGATGTAAAACGTCTTCAGCTGCTTGGTGATCGTTTGTTGACTACAGGTGATCTGAGACAATTTTTAGAGTCTGTACTAGCTGCAGCCTGTGATGTATTACATATTTCTAGCGGATTTGTAGCCTCTGTGGGTCATAATATTGCGCGCATTGAGGTCGAAATTGGATTGCATACACTATCAACTAAATCTGACACGCTTGTATCGTTTCTAAACTCAGAAGGTTATAAACTGGATGGTGAAAATTTGGCGAGCAATAATGTGTTAGGCACACTTGAATGGGATGGTTATTGGATCATCCCTTTACATACCCAAACTATTATGAGAAATACTACAGAGCATGGTGCACTTATGGGAATCATTGGGCTCTATATGCCTGGTCTCATATCTGATGTTCATCTTAGCGAGGAATTTGGAACTTTACAGACGTTAGTTGAACGTGCCACCTCAGCATTAGAGGACCGTCTATTACAAGTGGAAGTTTTTCGAGCTATGGATAAATTATTACCTCAGGTGGAAGAGTTACAGCGCATGAGAGCAGCTGCTAGTTATGCAGGTGCTTCTGCACTTACGGCAGGTGATCTTGCTGATAATCCCGATGCAGCTCAGTGGGTTAAATCAGCTCTAGGACATTTCTGGGGTGGACCCCGTTTAAGTGAAAGTCCATTGATGACTCTTAATGTTGTTCGACAGACTCAAGCTAGTCATGAAGGCAATGCTGTAAATGCACTCAGGGAAGTACTAAAAAATGCAATTGAAGATATAAAACCAGCAGGGCAACGTAGATTTACGGCTGAATGGTTGTTGTATAACATACTCGAGCTAAAGTTTTTGCAGGGACTCAAGGTGCGAGATGTGGCTTTAAGATTGTCAGTATCTGAAGCTGATTTATATAGGAAACAGCGTGTGGCCGTTGATGAAGTACTGAAACGCATTGCTCAGATGGAAGGTAATGCTGATGGTGCAGTGCGATAACCTCATCACCTAAGCAATAATATAACAGGCACGCTGATTGCATCCCCAGTTAGAGGAAGATTGTGCTAACTAACATGACCACAGTTAATAAAAGTAAAAAATCAAAAAAAATAAATAGAAAGACAACTAATAGGGCAAAAAAATCTGTTAGACGTCGGTCAATTTCTAAAAAGTCAGCTACCAATATTTGGGCTGCAGAGTTTCAGAATCGTTTGTTGGGAACAACTACAACTATACTGAGTATATTGCGAAAATATACAGATGAATTAGTATCAATAACCCTTTTAGCAACCGGATTGATTGGTGTATTGGCAGTATTGGACATGTCATCTGGTAGATGGACGATTTACGTGGCGGACACCCTATCAATTTGGTTGGGTTGGGGTGCCTTGTTTGCTCCTTTAGCATTACTGTTGGCAGGATGTCTGTATATAGCGCGTAGTATTGGTCTAATGACTAGGGTATCGTGGTTGCGCATAATATCAGGAGAGTTAGCTATCCTGTGTTTGTTAGGAAGCGCACATATTTGGGTTGCTACAGATGTCTCGAAAAAAATGAACATTAATCTTGCAGAAGCTTTACAAGGTGGCGGTATTGTTGTACATGCTCTAGATGGTCGGGGTGGTGGCAAAATTGGTTGGTTGATCGCCATGATTGCTGGAGAATTAGCGGGCGATTTAGCTGCATTTATGCTTGGCGCTTTAGGTCTGCTTGCAATAACAGTGGCTTTCGGATTGCGTTGGCAGCATCTGTTCGGTAGTTTTGTTTCTTTGCAAGCTAAATTACGTGAAACAGGTCATACCATGGTACAAGAAGTACCTTCCACTTCACCAGCTAGTGGAAACTCAAAGGCGTCGGATTCCTCGGGAACTGTAGGGATTACTTCATCTGAAAACCGTCGATTTAAAGTTGCGCCAAACCAAGAGTTTAGTCCAGTTAAACCGGCAAAGCGATCTAAATCATTGCCAAAACTAGAGATTTTAGCACCTGGAGAATCATTGCGGCCTTCCGAGGCAGATGTCAACCGTAATGCAAAGGTTATTGAACACACTTTAAATGAGTTTGGGGTTCCGGCAGAGGTGGTTGATTTTCGTGTGGGTCCTGCCGTGACTCAGTTTGCCGTACAACCGGGATTTATCAAAAAGACTAGTAAGGATGGTACAGTAACTAAGCAAAAGGTGCGTGTAAAACAAATATCCCAACGTGTCAGTGACTTAACACTTGCTTTGGCGGCAGACAAAATTCGTATTGAAGCGCCTGTTCCTGGACGTTCCTATGTAGGTATAGAAGTGCCAAATTCTCAGAAAACCTTTGTGAGTTTGAGAGGTGTAATCGAATCGCATGCTTTTAATAACCTAAAGTCTTCATTATCAGTTGCTTTAGGCCGAGATGTGTCAGGCGAGCCTGTAGCTGCAGATCTTGGCACAATGCCACATTTGTTGATTGCAGGTACTACTGGATCGGGAAAAAGTGTATGTATTACATCTATTATTACTTGTCTGATTTGCAATAATACACCAGACGACCTAAGGATAGTGATGATTGATCCCAAGAAGGTTGAACTAATCAGATTTAATGGTTTGCCTCATTTACTGGGAAGAGTAGAGGTAGAACTAGATAGAATACTTGGTACTTTACGTTGGATGACCAGGGAAATGGACCGTCGTTATCGTAAGATGGAGAAATTGAGTGCTAGAGATTTAGATGATTACAACGTTAAAATTAAACGTCGTAGAGGAGAGAAACAGCTACCTCGTATAGTAGTTGTAGTGGATGAACTAGCTGACTTGATGATGATGGCGCAGAATGAAACTGAACAGACTTTAGTCCGACTTGCGCAAATGGCACGTGCAACTGGAATACATTTAGTAGTCGCCACTCAGCGACCAAGCACTGACATTCTTACCGGCGTGATAAAAGCAAATTTTCCTACAAGAATCTCGTTTGCAGTTGCATCAGCAACTGATTCTCGTGTGATACTTGACACTAATGGAGCAGAATCTTTACTAGGACAAGGAGACATGCTATTTCTAGGATCAGAAGCAGCGGGTACAGTACGGATTCAGGGAGTTAAGACTACGGATACGGAAGTAGACTCGATTGTTGATTACTGGAGTAAACATAACAATTGTGATACCGGCAGAAAAAAGCCGAACGATTTTGATGACGATGAGGCTCGATTGCAGATTCAAGCTAAAGTTGCTCCTTGGGATGACTTGATTAAAGAGCAGCAGGAGGTTGCGGGTAAGGATGACCAGATTATGCATGCAATCACTATAGTAAAAAAGCAAAAAACAGCGTCTGCTAGTTTGCTGCAGCGAAAGCTCAAGATCGGATACCCTAGAGCTGCTCGATTGATGGATGAATTATATGAGATGGGTGTTGTTGGTGCACCTCGGCAAGGTGGCAAAACTCGTGAGGTGCTGATCCAATCTGATGACGAGGTTGCTGAGATAGTGGATTTGCAAGATGATTGATTTGTTAGAATGACAATGGGTGGTGAGCCACTAAAATCTATACAGGTTTTTTACCCAATCACTGTCGGTACCAGACATTTTTTGACCTAGAGTTGCTGCCACCTTAGCTTGTATAATATTCCGCTGTCCTAGCAATACACAACTTGTTTTAGTGTCTGTGAGCAATGAATCAATTATGCCATGCATAACAGGATTGGGATGATCTGCAAATCTAGATTCAAGTAGAGTCTTGTTTTCTCTGATTTTGTTAATTATTTCTGGGTTGGTGAATTCTTTTATCCCTGAACGCATATCACCAGACTTAAAATTGGTCGGTTGAGTGAATTTCCCAGTAAGTGAACCGTGCATGATTGGTGAGAAGAAACAAACACCGGTGTTGTGAATGTCAACCCATGCTTTCAGTCCAGAAGTCACGAAAGAATCATTCATCAGATTGCGGTACGGTTGTACAACATCTGGTTTGACAGCATCTATGAATTTCATGATCTTGGAAGCATCCCAGTCTGATATTCCAATGAATCTAGTTTTACCCTCTTCTTGAAAACGCCGTACCATCTCTAGTGCATCATCAAAATATTCATCATTTTCTCCAAAGTCACAGTGATGCAGGTAATACAAATCAACATAGTCTGAGTGTAAATTACTTAGTGATTTTTCCATCTGTTTTCGCATGTGTTTTGGGTGATAGTAATGTTTGTGTTCTCCAGGATCATAACCTGTCTTTGTGGCCAAAAATATATTTGAGCGTGGCAGTTTGTCCCAAACTGACCCAATTATTTGTTCTGACTTGCCATTTCCGTAAACATCGGCGGTGTCCCAATGTCTGATACCAAGATCGTTACACTTTACCAATGTATTAGTTGAGTCATCATCTCGTTGATCTGACCAGCCTGTATGCATAGGCCCTAATTTTTGTGGTCCGCCATATGCCCAAGCACCTAAACTAACGGCAGATACAGAAACATTGGTATTTCCCAAAATTATGTTGCGCATACTATTAACCTTAAGCACTGATTACTGAAATGTAGGTGGGAGAGGTTAGCACAGGATTAGTTCATGTACAAGTGCCGTAACAAATCACAGAATTTGTGTGGATTTATATAAAGGGTTTGCATATTGTTGTTTTTGTGACTTGCTGTACTATCTATATATCTGTGCTACAACTAATATCTTAGCCACATATTTGCTGTAAACTATACTACATATAGATATGATGAATTATCTGATTAGTGATGAAGAAACCCATCCTTTACGGGTTGCCATAGTTGGTGCAGGACCTGCTGGTTTTTACTCCGCTGACCAACTTTTTAAAGAGTTTGCGGATAGAGTTCACGTAGACATGTATGACCGTCTTCCAACGCCGTTTGGTTTGGTAAGGTATGGAGTGGCTCCTGATCATCTTAAAATTAAGTCAGTGACCAAACTTTATGAGAGAATTGCGAACAAACCTGGTTACAGATTTTGGGGTAATGTAGAATTTGGCAAGCATATTAATTTGGGTGACTTGCGTGCCCATTATAATTGCATAATATTTGCTTATGGAGCGAAAGATTCGCGTAGGCTAGGTATTCCTGGTGAGAATCTTCAAGGAAGTCATGCTGCGACTGACTTTGTAGCTTGGTATAACGGTCATCCCGATCACAGTAATTGCACTTTTGATCTTACAGTTGAAACTGCAGTTGTAGTTGGTATTGGAAATGTCGCAGTAGATGTGGCTCGGATTCTTTGCTTGACAGAAGAAGAGCTCTTGCAGAGTGACATTGCTGATTATGCATTAGATGTTTTGTTAAAGAGTAAGGTTAAAGAAGTCGTTTTGCTAGGTAGACGCGGGCCTGCACAGGCAGCTTTTACTAATCCGGAGGCAAAGGAGTTGGGTAATTTGCAGGGGGCGGGCATTTATGTTATAGATGAAGAAGCAGGGTTAGATACACTAAGCCGTCAGGATCTAGATCTTTCTGATGACAAAATAACAGTTAGAAAAGTGGAAATAATACAGAACTTTGCTGAGAGAAAGTATAATAGCAAGGATAAACTCATAAGAATGCGGTTTCTAACATCACCGATTGAAATGTACAATGATGGTGCTGGCAAAGTGTCGGGAATGCGTTTGGTGAAGAATGAGATATATAGGTCAGAACAAGGATCTTTGAAAGCTCGACCTACGGATGTGTATGAAGACATAGATGCTGGTTTAGTGTTTCGATCAGTTGGGTATCTTGGTTCTGGTGTGCCCGGCATTCCATTTGATGCTGAATCAGGAATAATTTGTAATTCACAGGGACGTATATTGGATTCAAAAACACAAGAAGTCTTGATAGGAATGTATACTTCTGGTTGGATAAAAAGAGGTCCAACTGGAGTAATTGGTACTAACAAAGAAGATTCTATCGAAACCATAAATTGTCTGATTGAAGATGTGAAAGCGGGTAAGATGCTCTCACCCAGTAACAAAGGTTCCTCTAAGGTTGAAGAGTTAGTGCGTTCACGACAGCCAGATTTGTTTACTTTTGATGACTGGAAGCAGATTGACAGTATGGAAATAGCTAATGGGGATTCCATTGGGAGACCCCGTGTCAAATTTACTAGTACTGCATCAATGTTGAAGGTTCTTGGTCGAAGTTAAAATAATATAGGAGCAATAATGTCGGGACATTCTAAGTGGAGCACAATCAAACGCAAGAAAGGAGCTACTGATGCTAAGCGTGGACAAGTTTTCACTCGTTTATCTAAAGAAATTAGTGTCGCTGCTCGGTCTGGAGGAGATCCTGAAACCAATTTTCGTTTGCGATTAGCTGTTGAGAGAGCTAGAGCAGCTAATATGCCCAAGGATAATATTACGCGCGCAATAAAAAAAGGTACGGGAGAAGAGAAAGGAGGAGCAGTTCTAGAACAGGTTACTTACGAAGGTTACGCGCAGCACGGAGTTGCGTTGATGATAGAGACAGTAACTGATAATCGTAACCGTGCAGTTGCTGAACTTCGTCACATACTAACCAAGAGTGGTGGCAATCTAGGAGAAACCGGATCAGTGACTTGGCAGTTCGAGAACGTTGCGTATTTTGCGTTTCCTCCAAGCACTCATTCCGAGGAGGATTTGTTTGATTTGGTAGTAGATGCTGGTGCGGAAGACCTAGCTTTTTCAGAAGAAATAGTTGAAGTATTTGCATCAGTTGAATCATTCAAATCAGTTAGTGATGCTTTAGAACTTGTCAATATTGCTCCGGATGAAGCTATGTTACGTATGGAGCCTAAGAATATGGTCGAGCTATCACCATCAGATACGGCACAGGTTATGAAAACAATTGAGTCGGTCGAAGCATTGGATGACGTGCAGAATGTTTACACTAATTTAGAGGTTACCACTGAGGCGCTTACATTGTATGCTGGTGATTAAACTATGACAGCAGAGAACAAGTTGGTTATTGGAATCGATCCTGGTACAGCTATTACTGGATATGGTTTGGTTCGTGAAACAAATGGCACATTAGAATGTGAAGGTTTCGGGGTTGTTAAAACCTTAGCATCAGAGAAATTGGAGCACAGGCTTCAAGAAATATATATTGGTTTGGAAGAAGTAATAAAGCAGCATAACCCTACTGATGCGGCAGTTGAGCAACTTTTTTTCCATCGTAACGTCTCTTCCGCTATGGCAGTGGGACAAGGTAGGGGAGTGGCTTTGTTAGTTATTGCAAATGCGGGTATGACTGCTGGAGACTACACTCCAAGAGAGGTGAAACAGGCAGTGACTGGATATGGAAATGCTGAAAAGTTGCAAGTTCAGGAAATGGTACGTGCCTTACTAAACTTGGAATCGGTGCCTGAACCAGATGATGCTGCAGACGCTTTAGCAGTAGCAATATGTCATGCGCATACTCTCACAGCACATGCGCTTCTTGAGGGACAATAATGATAGCCTCGGTGCGAGGTGTAGTGCTAGCTATTGAAACCGGCTACCTGGTTATTGAGATAGGTGGGATGGGAGTGCGTGTTGCGGTGCCAGAGTCTATCCTCGATGAAACAGTGGCTATCGGGGTTGAATTGCAATTGTGGACCCAACTCATCATACGGCAAGATTATTTGGCTCTTTACGGCTTTGTAGATAATGAACAATTAAATACATTTGACTTGCTGCTTGGTGCTCCAGGAGTTGGACCCAAATTGGCAATGGCCATTGTTTCGTATATGTCAGTTGAAGGATTGCGGCATGCGATTACTAGTGATCAACCAGAATTGCTTAGCCGTGTTCCAGGTGTAGGTATAAAAACTGCACGTAAAATCAGTTTTTATTTGAAGGATAAAATCGATGATAAACAGTTGTCCGACGAAGGTGGTACTTTCAATACTGTAGATGCCGAACTTTTAGAAGCGCTCACAACACTTGGTTATAGTGTGGTAGAAGCTCAAAATGCTATTCGGGATATAGATGTTGACTCTTCAGTTGATTTAGAGGATCGTATTGTGCTTGCTCTTCGGTATTTATCCAAATGATGTTGGGAATCGTATATCATGCTTGAAAATCGACAAATTGCATTTGTTGGAGCGGGCGCCATGGGTGGAGCGATGATTAGTGGTGTTCTAGCTCGCAATGTAATTGAACCCGGTCAAATTATCGCTGCGGACCCGCGCAGAGATGTTTGTGACACACTTCAGCGAAAGTATGGAGTCAGTGTTACTACAAACAATATTGTTGCTTGTAAAGATGCTGACGTTATTGTACTGAGTGTTAAACCACAAGTTTTGAACGAGGTTTACGAAGGCTTGTCAGGTAGTATTGGATCGGATTCATTGGTGATTTCTATAGTCGCAGGAACTAAATTACATACTTTGGTAGCGGGACTTAAACACAAAAGTGTTATACGATGCATGCCCAATACTCCGGCTCAAATAGGTATGGGAATTTCTGTATGGACTGGTTCAGTAGGTGTATCTAGTTTGCAAAATGAACAGACCAAGACAATACTAGAGTCCTTAGGTAAGCAAATGTATGTAGACGATGAGAAATATCTTGATATGGCAACAGCTCTTACAGGATCTGGGCCAGCCTATATATTCCTTTTCATGGAAGCATTAGTAGAAGCTGGGGTGAATATTGGTTTCTCTCAGGCAGAAGCGGAAGAGTTAGTACACACTACTATGGAAGGATCGGTAGCTTATGCAATGAAGTCTGTGGAAAATATATCGAACTTACGCTCCCAGGTCACTTCTTCAGGGGGAACCACAGAAGCAGCATTGGATTGTCTAGAATCAGAAGACTTTCGAAGAATAGTGTCCGACGCAGTTGATGCTGCGTATCAGCGTGCCATAGAATTAGGAAATAACTAATAGTTTGTAGCTAAATATCAAGCATTCTGATAGGTAAGTATTAATGCTAAACTAAGGTTAGTTTGTGAAAGGCTGGACAATTCATAAATCATCATGTATCATCCCATTCCATAAGTTAGTTAAACATTATTATCAAATATCTA
>DDZT01000061.1:0-16810 GCA_002346435.1 Anaerolineales bacterium UBA3001 | reverse complement strand
TATCAAATATCTAAATTTTTACCCCTGAGGGAGACGAAATGACGGAAACGATTACCTCCAGAGTTCTGGCTGAGCTACAGCAGCAGATTGACGCTTATAGTCCAACGGTTCAGCAACAGGATGTCGGAATTGTATTAGAAGCTGGTGATGGAATTGCACGAGTTTCTGGATTGTCCGAAGCACGCAATGCCGAACTAGTACAGTTCGTGAATGGCTCGTTAGGCACGGTTTTCAATCTTGAACAAGACAATGTGGGCGTCATTATCATGGGCGACTATGAGGCAATTGAAGAAGGATCTATAGTGCGTTCAACAGGTAGGATTGCTGAGGTTCCAGTGGGTCCAAGCCTAATGGGACGCGTAGTAAATGCTTTGGGACAACCAGTAGATGGAAAAGGACCAATAGCGTCGACAGAAACACTGCCTATTGAACGTATTGCAGCAGGGGTGGTTCGCAGAAAAGATGTGGATCGTCCTTTGGAGACTGGACTGAAATCCATAGATTCCATGATACCAATTGGTCGAGGTCAACGCGAATTAATTATTGGGGATCGACAGACCGGTAAAACTGCTATCGCTATAGATAGTATGATCAACCAGAAAGGAAAAGATTGTATTTGTATTTATGTTGCGATAGGACAGAAAAAAGCAGCGATAGCTCGTGCTGTTGCTACGCTCGAAGAGCATGGTGCTATGGAACACTCTATTATTGTAGTAGCTTCTGCAGATGATCCAGCTGCTATGCAATATATTGCCCCTTATGCTGGATGTGCAATGGGTGAATATTTCATGGAGAATGGCCAAGATGCTCTAGTGGTATATGATGATCTTTCGAAGCATGCTTGGGCTTATCGACAGGTGTCTTTGTTATTGCGCCGTCCACCTGGACGCGAGGCATATCCGGGAGATGTTTTTTATCTTCATTCAAGGTTACTTGAACGTGCTGTACAGCTTTGTGATGAATATGTTATTAGTGCAAGTGAGGACAGCTCCGGCCAAAAAGGAGTAGATGGAAATATTTATGCTGGGCCTTTGGCGAAAGAAGATGCCGAGCAGGCCCTAGAAAGTATGGACAATAAGAGTGACTTGAATTTAGTCAAATTGTCACAGTCAGGAGGATCACTTACAGCACTCCCAATAATTGAAACTCTTTTGGGCGATGTTTCTGCTTATATTCCAACCAATGTTATTTCAATAACAGATGGTCAGATTTATCTCGAGAATGATTTGTTTTATGCTGGTATCCGACCTGCGGTTAATGTGGGTATTTCAGTATCACGCGTGGGTGGCGCTGCTCAAACTAAAGCTATGCGTCAGGTGGCTGGTAGACTGCGACTAGATATGGCTTCATTTCGCGAATTAGCAGCATTTGCGCAATTTGGATCAGATCTGGATAAGGCAACTCAAGCACAGCTTGAACGTGGAAAGAGGCTTCAGGAAATACTGAAGCAGTCACAGTACGAACCGATGTCTTTGTCGGATCAAGTTATTCTTATATATGCTGGCGTGAATGGATACGCAGACGAAATTGAATTGGAGCGTATGCAGGAGTGGGAATCTGTGTTGCTTCGTGCTATGTCTACATCTCATCCGCACTTGGCTAATGAGATTGTAGAAACTGGCAACATTACAGATTCTGTAGAAGCAGAACTAAAATCTGCTCTCGATACTTTTAATACATCTTGGAGTTGATTAGTGGCTAATGCACGCGAAATGCGGCTGCGTATACGCAGCGTTGGTAATATTGCGCAGGTGACGCGAGCTCTGGAAGCTGTCAGTGCTTCAAAAGTTCGAAAAGCTCAAGCCTCTGTTGAGGCTTCACGTGATTATGCACGTCGTGTTGCTAGTGTGCTTGGTAGGATTGGTGCATACTCTCAAGGATCCACACATCCGTTATTGGTACCTCGGGATAAAGTAGAAAATATAGCAATGCTGCTAATTTCAAGTGATAGGGGATTAGCTGGTCCATATAACATGAATGTTACTAGAGCCGCACTGGAATTTGCTCAAGAAAAAAGTCAGCAAACGCGTTGGGTTACTTTAGGACAGAAAGGGCGAGATCTTGCTTATGTACGTGGCGCTAACATTGTCGGTGACTTTAGTAGCTTTAAATCATCACCATCATTTTCTGATGTTACACCTATTGCCCGAGTGTTAATTGATGATTATCTTGATGCGGTAGTGGATGAGGTATATGTGGCTTACACTGATTACGTGAATACTATACGTCAGGATACACGGGTAGTACGTATAATGCCTATGACCACCGGTAATTTTGAAGACAATCAAAATACTCAAGTAAGTACGGATAATGAATCTGACGTAGGATATACTTACGAACCTGAGCCAGAGGAATTGCTAGAAGCAATATTGCCGCGTTTCACTCAGGTGCAAGTCTATCAATCCGTTTTGGAATCTTTAGCAAGTGAGCATAGTGCAAGAATGGTTGCGATGCGTAATGCTACTGACAATGCAAACGAATTATCAGGCGCTCTTCGTTTGGCGTACAATAAGGCTCGTCAGTTATCCGTAACAAGTGATTTGTTGGATATCGTAGGTGGTGCAGAAGCTTTGCAGCAAGCGGGCTGATGACAAGTTAATAATAGATTTTTTTGTTTTGAGTTTGGAGGATTTATGACTAATTCGACAGGTAGTGTGGCACAAATTCAGGGTGCTGTAGTTGATTGTGAATTTCCGGCTGAATTACTTCCTGAAATTTATGAAGCAGTTGAAATTGAGCGAGAGGGTGAAGGCCCGTTGGTCTTAGAAGTACAAAAACATCTTGGCGATAATTTAGTTAGATGTGTAGCCATGGATGCTACAGAAGGTCTTCGTAGGGGATTAGCTGCTAATGCGACAGGAGCTCCTATCAGCGTGCCAGTTGGTGAAGCTTCACTCGGCCGAATTTTTAATGTACTAGGTAATGCAATTGATGAACGTGGAGAGGTGGAAGCATCGGAATACTATCCGATACATAGACCTGCACCCGCATTTTCTGATCAATCTACAGAGGTTGAGGTATTTGAGACTGGCATTAAGGTTATTGATTTGATTGCGCCATTTACTAAGGGTGGTAAAACCGGTATTTTTGGAGGAGCTGGAGTAGGTAAAACAGTGATAATAATGGAGCTTATACGTTCAATTGCTAAGGAACACTCAGGTAATTCTGTGTTTGCCGGTGTAGGAGAACGTACCAGGGAAGGAACCCAGTTGTATCGAGAAATGATAGAGTCGGGAGTTATGAAGGATACTGTCATGGTGTTTGGTCAAATGAATGAGCCGCCTGGTGTAAGACTGCGCGTTGCTCTGACTGGCCTTACTATGGCCGAATATTTTCGTGATCAAGGCAAAGACGTACTGCTTTTTATTGATAATATATTCCGGTTTGTTATGAGTGGTTCTGAGGTATCTGCTCTTCTTGGAAGGATGCCTTCTGCTGTAGGTTATCAACCCACATTGGGAACTGAGATGGGTGAATTGCAGGAGCGCATTACTTCGACTCATCGTGGCTCTATAACATCAATGCAAGCAGTATATGTGCCAGCTGACGATTATTCTGACCCTGCACCAGTTGCAACATTCTCGCATTTGGATGCTACTATTGCACTAGAACGACCTATAGCTGAGAAAGGTATTTATCCTGCTGTTGATCCTCTGGCATCCACTAGTCGTATTCTAGATCCAAATATTGTTGGTGAGGAGCATTACGAGGTAGCAAGAGAAGTACAACGTGTGCTTCAGAGATACAAAGACTTGCAAGACATTATCGCTATATTGGGTGTGGATGAGCTTTCTGAGGAAGACAAGCTTTTGGTTTCTCGAGCACGTAAGTTAGAGCGATTTTTCTCACAGCCATTTTACGTAGCTGAACAATTCACAGGTATTCCTGGTAAATATGTTAAACTACAAGACACGATTCGATCATTCAAAGAGATTTTGGATGGTAAACATGATGATATACCAGAGCAGGCATTTATGTTTGTAGGTACAATTGAAGAAGCTTTAGCTAAAGCTAAGGACCTTGAGCAAAGCAGTTAAGAATAAATAACTAATGACTATATTATGTGAAATTGTAACTCAGGAAAAGTTGGTGTATTCTGAGCAAGTTGACATGGTAGTTGTAGATGGTGCCGATGGTCGCATGGGTATTTTGCCTAATCATAGTCCTCTGCTGACTACTCTCAATGTCAGTGAGTTGCGTGTTGTCGCTGGCGATTTAGAGCAAACCTTTGCTGTTGGTGGTGGGATATTAGAGGTTAGACCTGATCGTATCACAGTATTGGCTGATGCTGCAGAGCATGCAGATGAAGTAGATGTAGCACGTGCAAAGGATGCACGAGACCGTGCTATTAGTTTTCTAGAAGGTGGAGGTCCTTCTGAAGAAGTGACTCCTGAGATTAGACACAATATTAGTCTTGCGCTTGAAAGAGCAAATGTAAGGTTACGAGTGGGAAGTAGGCGGCACAATAAACCAAGCGTTCCTGGCTTGGAAGATGTTGGATAATATCTTTAATTTTTCTGGGATTGCAACTGAAAATTCAAAATGGCTCTCTTAGGTAAAGACATTGGCATAGACTTAGGAACAGTCAATGTCATCGTGTCAGAGGGTGGTGATGTTGTGCTGCATGAGCCTTGTGTAGTAGCTATACGTGTGGATGAGCAAAAGATTGTTTCTATAGGACAGGAGGCTCGGGAAATGTTTGGGCGCTCACCTGAAAGCATAGAGGTGATGAGACCAATTCAGGATGGTGTGATAGCTGATTATGAAGTCACTGAGCGTATGTTGCATTATTTCTTGACTAAAGTTTGTGGCCCAATGAGACTGTTCAAACCGCGAGTTATGTTAAGCGTTCCTTATGGTGCTACTAGTGTGGAAAGTCGAGCTGTGCATGAAGCAGCCAAAGAGGCAGGTAGTAGAGAAGCATATTTAATACATGAACCTTTAGCGGCTGCTATTGGATCTGGTCTGCCAGTCGGTACTCCTGCAGGAAATATGGTATTGGACATCGGTGGTGGTGCTACTGAATCTGCAATAGTAGCGCTTAACGGGATCGTTATTGCGCATTCTGCACGTGTTGGTGGTATGACACTTGATCAGGCAATAGTTAATTATGTTCGCAAGAAATATGGCATAGTAATTGGTGAGATGACGGCAGAAGAGATAAAGATTCGAATTGGGTCGGCTGTTGGGTTAGACGAAGCTCTTGCTGTGGAAATTCAGGGACGTGATCATATAAGTGGTTTGCCACGCGATGCAATAGTTACTTCTGATGATGTTTTTGAAGCCATTGAGGAACCACTAGAATCTATACTTGCAGTAGCCAAGGCGGTTTTAGAGAAGACTCCTCCTGAGCTTGCCTCGGATGCTATTGATCGTGGAATAGTACTGTGTGGAGGTGGTTCGTACTTGCGTGGTATGGAGCAACGTGTGTCCGAATCAGTTGGTGTTCCCGCTTATATAACTGATAACCCTATTGGCTGCGTATCCATAGGTGCGAGCCGAGCACTCGAAATGTATGAGATAATGAGACCGCATTTGCCTCGAGTATAAACAACACCGTTTTTCCAAAGCACTTTAGTTTAACAACTTACATATAATAGGTCATATGTTGTAAACCTACTACTGGGTCTATGTGTTGTATGCGAACCTTAGAAGGTACTGTAAGGCTAGTTGGAGCGTAATTCAAAATTGACTCAATACCAGCTTCTACAAGTTCATTTGTAACCGTTTGAGCCTCATCAGACGGTACTGCTACCATAGCAATTCTAATTTTCATTTTGCTGACCTTTGCTTTGATTTGGTTAGTAGGCTGTACAATCAAATCATTAATATTTTGACCGATTTTGGCTGGATCTTTGTCAAAAACTACCGCTATACGGAATCCACGACCGCGAAATCCGGCATAATTTACTATGGCGTTGCCAACTCCTCCAGCACCAACTAGAGCAACATCCCATTCTTGATCTACTCTAAGAATTGTTTCCAGCTGTTTTTTTAGATAGCTTATGTTGTATCCGGTACCTTGCTTTCCAAACTCACCAAAGTGTAATAAATCCTTGCGTATCTGAGCTGAACTAATGCCCAGATACTCGCCCATTTCATGTGATGAAGTGACTTTAGTACCACTAATTTCAAATTGTGTTAATGCGCGTAGATATAACGGGAGTCTTCCAATTACTATGTCAGGAATGGTTACTACAGGCATTTTGAACGTACCGAATATGTCTAAATTTTATTAATTTTATTTATTAATTTTATTGATGTGTCTTTACAATAGACTTACATTACTTTAACATGGTATTGTAGTAGTGACAAGCAACTAGGAAGTCTCAGTGTTATGACTATATCGTTTCCATACCCAGTAAAGACCTTGCGCCGCTAGGATAGCTAGCGCAAAAGTGAAAGGGGTTCTTGCCCGAGTGTCCATGCCTGAGCCAGCGCGCGAAAGCACAGGAATTGCTGTGAAATATATTATAGGGAGTAATGTGACAGTCAGTAAAACATGATTTCTATTCATCCATGAATTGACAATGCCGAATAATGCTAGGATGTATAGACAAAGATTGAATGCAACTTCCATAACACGGATAGGCCCTAAAACTTTGAGGTAATTGGTTATAGCAAATATTTTTATTAGTGGCCTGAAAATGGTGATGGCATATTCCATTGGATGCTCTCGAAATACTTCAATTGCCATTTTACTGATTTCAGAATTGACCTGCGGATTGTCTGAAACAAGAAATTTCCATTTAGAGGAATAGTTATAATGATCTCGGGATTGACCTTGGTTTAGTCGTTGATCAAGTTCGTAAGCAAATTGTGCTTCTAGTTCTTGTGGGCTTTGTCCGGTAGCTTTACTTTTTACTGAAACCGCACCATAAAACAATAAATCAAAATTACCTACGGTTGAGAATGTAAAAACGTTGTGGTAAATTTCATTGCGTAAATACCATGGTAAGACTCCTATTGAAAATACAATTACCAACATTACAGTTTTACGAATTAATCCCGGCACTAATAAAGGTATTATTAATATAATTGGCACCCAATAGTAAATTGCTGTTGGTCGTGCTAATGTAGCCAGGGCAATTGCAGCTCCTGCAGCAGCAGCGTCACGCATGTTATGACTACGTATTAAGCGTATTATGAAGATTATGCTGATAGCTACAAATATGTTTGATAGTGTCTCTGCCATCAACGTCATCCCAATAATTATGGATGCCGGATCTAAAGCTACTAATAGCCCAGAAAAAAATCGTACTGATTTGGGCATGTTGAGTTCTTTTGCTATGATAAACGTAAGTATTGCTAGACCTGCGCTAATAAAACTTTGTACAAATACAGCAATTAAAGGATTGGTACTTCCCGATGCAAGGTAGGTCAAGGCAATAAACATAGGTTGTAATGGTGGGCGATAAGAGAATAACTCATGTGACAATCCATTGCCTGATAATATTTGTCTTGCAAGTATTTCATATGTGCTGGCTTCATCAGCAGTTGGGGAAAAGTGTAGGCCACCTATATCAATATATACCTGATAGTAGTAATAATAGGTTGCCCATCTAACAATCAGACTAACTATTGTCAACACTAACAGAGGCTGACATTTTCCCAGTAACAAGTCTTTAGCTGTTTTCATGGTTATCCAATATATAGAAAATGCGAGTGTTAGTATTTAAGTGATACTATTTAGCGAGCCACAATGTATGTGACTGAGTTTTATGTAAGAGTGTGTCACACTGATTGGTTGGATATGAATAGCCTCCACACTGTACCTATGTATTTCCGTCCTCTAATTAAATAATCATATAGATTAAGTCCTGTCTTACTTTGTCCTTTTGTCCTTGGTACACATACATAGGGTATTTCAACAATTTTGTATCCATTCCGCTTTGACCGGCAAAGAAAATCTATACAGTATTCACCATAGTCGCCTTGCATCCGAATTGTTTTCAGTACTTTAGTATGAGCTGCTACAAACCCACTTGTATAGTCAGATATATCGTTGCCCAAGAAAAGTTGGGCCCAGTAGTTTATTGTCTTGCTCAAGGTTTGAGCCATAAATCCATGTGCAATATCTGCACCTCCACTAATCCATCGTGACCCTATTACTATGTCAGCGGACCCTTCTAATATTGGCGCAAGTAACTCTGGAACATCTTCAGGTGGCATAGACATGTCACAATCCATCCAGGTAACTATATTGGCACCATATCTTCTTATAGCTACATCTATACCATATTGTATTGCAGTCGTAAGTCCTCTGTCATTTCGCCGTTGAATAAGAGCAACTTTATTTTCATTGGTCCTGTTGTATCTAATTGATAGATTGCGTACTTTTTCAGCAGTGCCATCGTAAGAGTTGTCATCCACTATTAATACCATGTTGGAACCTTTTTGGTTATTAAGAAGGCTTTCAACAAGTAAGTCGATATTTGCTTCCTCATTATAAGTAGGCAGAACAGTGCAAACAAACATGACTTATTTAGGCTTTCGTGCCAAAATGTATATACTCAGACCAGCCGGTAGATTAATGAACTTTAACAATGAGGCCTCCAATAGAAGTATTTTGGTGAGTAAAACATTCAATATTCTCGGTGTATCAAATTGATTTTCAACAGTCACAAATTTGAAGTTGATTGCTAGACGGGTTATGATTGCTGGTAAGAGCATGATACTATTTGCATAAGTGAACCTTTCGATTTTAAAACCTGCTTTTGTTAGATCAGAACATATTTCACTCTTAGTAAATCTACGGCCTGTTCCAAAGGATTGGTCATGTTGACCTAGTAACCATGGATGCGCACTGACCCTTATTAGTAATAAGCCATCATTAATTAGTGTTCTAAAGATTTCAGCGAGAGCAATTTTCAGGTTTGTCTGAGATTGATCAAACGCATCTAGGCCTACAGACAGTGCCACAGTATTTTTTGCTAACGGAAGATGATGAAAATTGCCTTGCAATAAACTGCCTTGGATGTTAGCGAAATTATTGGCATGCTCAAGAGCATGTGTATTAATATCCATACCGATTGTTGCACCAGAAATGCCTAGTTCTGACAATTCAGATAAATATGTGCCATTGCCACAGCCTACTTCGAGGGTTGGCCCTTTTGTATTAGTGTTATTCCCAAGGACTGTATGTGCAGTAGCTCTCATACCGACTGTCCACCAGTGGTCTGACAGATTATTGTAAAGGTAGTGCAGTAAATTTGCGGTATCTGGTTTAGTAGCGTCCACGTATAGTTATTAATTCTATGTTAGGAGTTTGTGTAGTGCATCGCAGACTTGTTCCAACTGTAGCTCGGTTAGAGCTAGTCCTGATGGTAGATATAGGCCATTAGAAGATAAATGGTCAGCTACTGGATAATCTTCATTTTGAAATAAGCCAAGGTTTTGTAGTGCTGGTTGTGCATGCATTCCCAGGAAGAATGGTCTTGTTTGTATACCTAGATCACTTAGTTTATCTGCCAACTCATTAGCATTCATGTCATGTGATTTGTCTAGGAGGATGCCGTACATCCAATACACTTGTCGTGACCAATATCGTTCGATTGGCAACTGTAATGCTTTTATATCTGAGAGATGTTCAGTATATCTTTGTCCCATCTGTCTCTTCCAATTGACAGTTTCTTGTATGCGTTCGGCCTGTGCTAGTCCAAGTGCAGCCTGCATATTAGTCATTCGAAAATTATGTCCAAGGTCATTGTGCAAGAAACGTTGCTCAGGCTCAAAGCATAAATTTCGAATGTTGCGTGCTTTAGACGCCAGATAACTATCGTTTGTTACAATCATGCCACCTTCTCCGCTAGTCACAAGTTTGTTGGCATAGAAACTGAAAATACTCATTGTGCCCATGCTGCCACAGCGGACCCATTTCTGTTCTTGTTCATTTTGTCCGCTTAGGTATTCTGCACCATGTGCTTCAGCAGCATCTTCAATGACTGCCAAGTCATTTTGCTCGGCTATTTGGAGAAGGGGATCCATATCCACAGGATGTCCATATATATGGACTGCCATTATAGCTCGTGTGCGTTTAGTAATACGGTCTTTTATCTGATCTACATTCATACACCATGTTTCAGGATCAGCATCTACAAGAATCGGTGTACCACCGTTATAAATTACAGCTAATGCACATGAAATAATTGTAAAGGTTGGTATTATGACTTCGTCGCCAGGTTTTAAGTCTAAGCATGCAAGAGATGTTTGCAGTGCACTTGTACCACTGCTGGTTGTTACTCCATGTTGGCGACCACAGTATTGTGCCCAAGTAGACTCAAAAGTCTCGATAAACTTCCCTGCAGATGAAACCCAGCCACTTTGTAAGCATTCAAGCACATACTCTTGATCTCGTACACCTATTACCGGTTCGTTTACTGGAATCATGTCCTAAATCTAGAAGCGCTTCTTTTCATCTATACCAATATAAGGGCCCTGTTTGATTTCAAGAAATACAGTGTTCTCTATCATACGAAAGCCGTGTCCTCCTGATACCATTACCATTACATCTCCAGTTTTCATCTCTAATGTTTCTGCAAGTCGTTGTTCATCATCATATATGTCAATTTCACAATGACCTTTTCTTACAACTAGGACTTCAGATGTGTTCGATATCTTGCGGTTAATTTTACGGTGATAATGACTTTGTATTTCGCCATCTTTTGGATAGACGACGAAACCAACTTGAAAGTTGTGTTCAGGAGGAGTTACAAATGAAGTGATATCTGCAGAGAAATCACTTCTTATTACATAAGCAAGAAGTGACCCTGACTCCGAATGGATACGATGTATAAATTCTGACATAACTTAGTCTAACGCGGGTGTGGTTAGAAGAGCTCACCAGCGCATGAGTTTGACATAATAGTGCGATTACTGAAGCTTATATTATGCATAATAACAGAGTAAACACGCTCGGGCAAGCCTTGACCGTATCTCTTGGATGCTATAATCACAGTCATTGTGTCTAGAAAAGAAATTAATTTCGTTGACGAAGCACGTATACGGGTTAGAGCTGGAGATGGTGGAAATGGCATCGTTCACTTTCGGCGTGAGAAGCATGTTCCATTAGGTGGCCCTGATGGGGGAGATGGAGGTCGTGGAGGGTCAGTTATACTAGTTGTTGACCAGGACCTGAATAGTTTACTGCGATATCAGAGAGCACGACATTATAAGGCCCAACATGGTGGAAATGGTGGTGGGAATAACAAGACTGGACGTAGTGGGCGTGACTTAGAGATATTTGTTCCTCCAGGTACAATAGCTCATGATGCGGATACCGGTATTTGCCTGGGCGATTTGACTGATCCTGAGGATCGGCTGCAGGTAGCTATAGGTGGATCGGGTGGTCGGGGGAATAAGCGCTTTTCATCATCTAGCAATCGTGCTCCTCGAATAGCTGAAAAGGGGTCTCTCGGACAATCTGTGGACTTGTCTTTGGAGCTTCGTCTTATAGCTGATGTTGGAATTGTAGGTGTACCTAATGCAGGCAAGTCTACTTTCTTGGCATCAGTTACAGCAGCTAAACCAAAGATTGCTAATTATCCTTTTACTACATTGAACCCTAATTTAGGTGTGGCCGATTTAGGTGAATATCGTACCATAGTGCTGGCGGACATTCCTGGTCTTATCGAGGGTGCACATGCTGGCATTGGGCTTGGAGCAGAGTTTCTGCGTCACATACAACGTACCAAAGCAATTATTCATCTACTTGATGGGATGTCTGAAGATCCATTATCTGACTTTACTAAAATAATGTCTGAGATGTCATTATACGATTCGGGATTGGTTGCTAAACCTCAGATAGTAGCATTGAATAAAATCGAATTGCCGGAAGTGTTGGAAAAGTTGCCTGTACTCAAGTCGGCAATAAAACACCTTGGTTATGAATTGTACGGTATTTCTGCTATCGCTCATATAGGAGTTAAGGAAATACTCCAGAAAGCTTCATTGTTGGTAAAGACTCCTAAAAATATTCCTGAACCAGCGGAAGAACCTGTTTATAGGCCTGAAAAGGATCCTGCGCGTTTTGAAATAATACGTGAAATAGATGGAAATCTTAGAATAACCGGCGACCGTATAGAGAGAGCAGCACAATCCACTTACTGGGAGTATGATGATGCTGTGCTTAGATTCCAGTATATTATTGACAAACTAGGTGTTAGGAGAGCATTGGAGGAAAACGGAGTTCGCCCAGGAGATAAGGTGCGAATAGGGCCATACGAGTTAGAATGGGTAGAATAGACTGGTGAATAATGCATATTTATTCTGTTTTAACGATCGATGAGCTTTTGGATTCACGATAGTAGAATTGGTTTGAGAAATACACCTTGATACATTTATTGCTGAGGGATGGGTATTTTCTTGCTCTTTCATTAAATCATTTTGCTGTAGATCTACTGAATAGCCAACGCTCAATATTGTTGGTCTATTTGGCTCCATATCTTGGGCTTGATAATTCGGACATTGGTCTTATAGCACTTGGTTACGCTATGCTAGCTTCACTTACACAGCCGTTGTTCGGTTGGCTTGCTGATAGATACAAGATACGGTGGATATCAGGCCTATCACTTTTGTGGATGGTGCTGTGGTTATCGGTTACCGTCACTGTTACAGGGTCTTGGGTAATTGGCACTCTAATTGTGGCTGCGCTTGGCTCAGCAGCTTTTCATGCTGCGGGTACGGAAAGGGCAACAACCCGTGGAAAGAAGCTTATGTTTGGTAAAGCTGCGACTGCGGCGTCGCTATTTTTTCTTTTTGGTCAGTTAGGCTTAGCTGTTGGACCTGCAATTGGTGGAGCTCTTCTTGAGCGTATGGGTACCATTGGAGTGTTAGCATTGACTGTTGCATCAGTACCATTGGCTATCAACTCGATTTATCGTTTGTACTGGAGAAAAGCGCTAGTAGTTTCAGACCTAGATAAAAATCACGATATAAAAATTGAATCTACTGACGAATATTACAAAGATGTATGGGTAATAATTGGGTTCTGCATACTTGTAATGTTTCGCACTGCTCCACAAGTAGCTTCAATGACTTTCTTGCCTAAATTGTTTTATGATCGTGGTTATGATCCTGGCGCTTATGGGATTATCACGACCGTATTTATGGGTGGTACTGCTTTGGGTGGATTGGTTGGGGGATTTATGTCAGATCGTTGGGGGCGACGACGTATCATACAATTGTCTTTATTGGCTGCTGTAGTACCTATGTACTACTATCCTGTGGTGAGTGGGTTTACAGTTTATGTACTAGTGTTTTTGGCTGGGTTTTTTAATGGTGGTTCGCATGCTGTAATTGTGGTGATTGCTCAGTCACTTTTACCAAATAGGCGTGCACTTGCATCAGGATTGACTATGGGTTTTATGTTTGCTAGTGGAGCGTTGGGGTCTTATCTGATAGGTTTAGCAGCGGACTACTATTCGCTAGTAAGTGCAATGCAAACAAATGGTTTGCTTTGTTTGCTGGCTGCTTTTCTTAGTTTAGTGTTGCGTCGGGATGATAATAAGACCATCAAGGCAAGTGAATAGTAACATCAGGCAGTGGTCCTTGTGCTAATATGTTAAAGTAATTTTGCTATGTGATCACAGACAAAATGGAGAAGTGATAAATAACACATGATATACATATCCTTTAGTTCGTCGATGGATACAAATCAATGATACGCTTAATTCGGGATGGTTACTTTCTGGCAGTTTCTCTAAACCACTTTGCCGTTGATTTACTCAATAGTCAGTTAGGAATACTAGTGGTATTTCTGGCACCAGTACTAGGCCTTGCAAATTCTGACATTGGCCTTATTGTTCTTATTTATACTTCTGTTGGTTCACTTACACAGCCAATCTTTGGTTGGTTAGCTGATAGGTATAGTACCAGATGGTTAAGCGGGGCTTCACTGATATGGATAGCTTTGTGGATATCAATTGCTGTATCCACAAACATTCAATGGTCGATTCCTCTATTGATAGTTTCTACTCTTGGATCCGCCGGATTTCATGCGGCGGGCACAGAACGGGCAACCGAACGTGGAAGCATTATTATGCTTGGAAGAGCAGCTACAGCAGCATCTCTATTTTTCCTATTTGGTCTTTCTGGACACGCTATTGGTCCTGCTTTGGGTGGGTTTATCATAGAGAGAGTAGGTATACGAGGGATACTAATGCTCACTGTCTTGGCGCTGCCAGTCGCTTTCAATTCGATCTACCGCTTATTTTGGTCTCCGGACCATCAAAGATTAGATTCGAATGCGACAAGTGTCACTAATAAAGAAAATGTTTTTGAGTTCCGCAGAAATAGATGGGTTATTACGGTGTTTGTTATCATGTTATTACTGCGTACTGCACCAGGTATGACCTCGATGACGTTCTTGCCCAAATTGTTTCAAGACAGGGGATATGCTCCAGGAGCATATGGTGCTATTACGTCAGTTTATATGGGTGCTACTGCGTTTGGTGGACTAGCTGGGGGCATGTTAGCAGATCGATGGGGTCGACTACGCTTAATATCGTGGTCATTGTTGTTAGCTGTTTTACCAATGTACTATTATCCTGTTATTACAGGTCCTATAATCTATCCACTGGTTTTTCTTGCTGGGGGCCTTAATGGAGCATCTTTTTCTGTTGTCGTGGTATTAGCTCAGTCATTGTTGCCAAGTAGGCGTGCTTTTGCATCAGGTTTGACATTGGGATTTATGTTTGCAAGTGGTTCTGTTGGTTCATATCTGTTCGGTCTAGCAGCGGATATATATCCTCTATCTAGAGTCATGCAGACAAACAGTGTTTTATGTCTTCTAGCTGCTTTGCTAAGTTTTTATATGCATCGATATCAGTCATCAAACAAGGCTGACAATCATAAGTAGGGATTTATATTTGCTATATTCAAGTCATTATATAATTATCATTAAGCAATAAGTAAATCTGGTGTTAGAGTTGGTATATTGTTATACTTACCAACACATACTTTAGGTTTGTAAATTTATCATTTGGTGGGGATTGTTTGGATATGTTGAAGACACATACTTGTGGTGAATTAAAGAATGATTCTGTAGGTCAGGAGGCGACTCTTGCCGGTTGGGTGCATCGGAGACGTGATCATGGGGGTCTAACATTTATTGATTTAAGGGATCGTTGGGGTCTGGTGCAGGTTGTATCTGATCCAGAGTATGCAGAAGCCCATGAAATAATGGCTAGTCTTAGATCGGAGTATGTTGTTCAAGTTTTTGGTAATGTGCGTCGGCGACCAGATGGGGCTACCAATCCTGATATGGTTAGTGGGGACATTGAATTGGTTGCTCAACATGTTAAAATATTAAATATTTCCAAAACCCCTCCTTTTGATATAAACAAAATCGCCAAGGTAGAAGAAGGACTTCGGCAAAAATATCGTTATCTTGATTTGCGGCGCAGTCATATGTTGGCGAATTTGCATCTACGTCATAAAACCATAGCTTTTATAAGGGATCATCTGTCACAGTCGGGTTTTTTAGAAGTTGAGACACCAATACTATTTAAGACTACTCCAGAAGGAGCACGGGATTATCTGGTTCCAAGTCGACTACATAGAGGCAAGTTTTATGCCTTACCTCAGTCACCTCAACAGTTGAAGCAATTGCTAATGGTTGCTGGAGTTGAGAAATATTTCCAGATCGCACGTTGTTTTAGAGATGAGGATCAGCGGGGAGATAGGCAGCCAGAATTTACTCAGCTGGATATGGAGATGTCGTTTGTAGAACAAGAAGATGTGTTACAAATGATTGAAGTTATGATGACTAAATTGGTTTCTAATTTGACTAGTATGAAGTTCCAGCAGACACCTTGGCCACGTTTTAGTAATGAAGAAGCACTTAATAGATTTGGTACAGATAAGCCTGACTTGCGGTTTGGAATAGAACTGCAAGATGTGACTGAATTAGTCTCAGAGAGTGAATTTAAGATTTTTTCCAGCGCAGAAGCGGTAAAAGGCATTAATGCAGAGGGTTGTGGAACCTATAGTCGCAAAGAGATTGACTCATTAACCGATTTTGCAAAGCAATATGGAGCGGGCGGTCTGGCTTGGGCTGTTGTTGGCGAAGATGGTAGCATCTCTCGTTCGTCTTTTGGTAAGTATGTTGACGTTGCTACTATGAATGCTCTAAATAAAAAGATGCATGCTAAACCCGGGGACTTACTATTGCTAGTAGCATCTGACATCGATATCGTGCATGATTCTTTGGCTGCTCTCCGCACAAAAATAGGCGAGAAGATTAGTTCATATGACCCCAACATACTTGCATGTTGTTGGGTGGTTGATTTTCCTTTGTTTAATTGGAATGAACAAGAAAACCGTTGGGATCCTAGTCATCATTTGTTTACTGCACCACTGACTGAAGATTTGCGTCATCTAAAAACTGATCCGGGTAAAGTGCGTGGATCGCAATACGATATGGTATGCAATGGTTATGAAATGGCTGGAGGCTCTATTAGGATTCATGATAGTGAATTGCAACAACAGATTTTCGGTCTAATTGGCTTGGAACAAAATGTTGCTCTCGATAGGTTTGGGCATATGCTTGAGGCCTTTGAATATGGAACGCCACCCCATGGTGGGATTGCCGTTGGGATTGATCGTTTAGTCATGTTATTGGCTCAGGAAAAAAACATTCGTGAAGTGATAGCATTTCCTAAATCGCAACAGGCAACCGACTTGATGGTAGGAGCGCCTTCGTCTGCAGATGTCGACCAATTGAATGATTTGCATATCAACGTAGTGGATTTACCAGACGACACAATAGAGTGATTTTTACAATACTTGATAGTATCAGTAGTTCGTGTTA
>DDZT01000109.1:19381-41364 GCA_002346435.1 Anaerolineales bacterium UBA3001 | reverse complement strand
TTAATCAATCTAATAATACCCATATGTGCTGGTCTTCTATGAGAGGATGTGTTGTGGCGCTGCAGAATTTCTGTGCGATTATCGTGGTAGTATGAGTATGCACGTAACAACATTTCACTATTGTTAAGAGTGGGGCGCCAACCTAGCTCATACTTAATTCTGGTAGTATCAAACTGAAAGTCTTCCGATATCATTTTGTACTGGTATGGTCCTAGTGGAGAGATGCGCAACCAGTGTGCTAACCTCATAGCAAGCAATGTAGCTTGTTTTGGGAGCGATCGAACCTTAGATTTGGTTCCCGCATGTTCTATAACGTGTTCGTAAACTGTGCGTAGGTCGGGCACATTGTCGGAGCCGACGTTGAAAATCCGTGAACCTTCGTACGACATTGCTTGTATGCATGCTTTGGCTAGATCAGGAGCATAAACAAATTGATAATGATTTCGCCCTGGACCAACGGTCCATACAGTCCGACCTTCGTCAATAAACTCGAAAAGTATAGCTAAGAGACCTAGACGTCCTTCGTCAATGATAGTGGGACATCTTAGTATTATGACATCTAAATTGTTGGAACAATCCAATAAAAGATTTTCCGCCTCTAATTTCGATCGCCCGTATATTTCTACTGGATTGGGAATGTCTCTCTCTTGTACAGGTCTACCGAAATTATTGGCCCAGAGACAGTTAGAAGATGTGAAAATCAATTTAGAAACTCCCGATTCAATGGCTGTGTTTGCAATGTTACGAGTACCTTCAACATTGGACTCCCATAGCAAGTTTTTGTCGGGTATGTCGTGAGCTAGCATAGCCGCACAATGGAACACAGCACCAAATTTGTGCTCATTGAACAATAGATTTACTAGTTTCCGGTCTCGGATATCTCCTTGTACTGTGACTAGGTTGGAGTGACTGTAATCATCTTTGTGAAGATCTAAACCGACACATGTATATCCTTGCGTGAGTAGTTGTTTTTTTAGTATGTCCCCGAAGAATCCAGTACTGCCAGTTATTAATAAAGGTTTGTTGGTCATGTTTTTGTGCTCATATAAACAAATATTATAACCTTCTTGTTGTTATAGTTGTCAAAACAAATATGCTTGACATAAGTGAATTTATTGCATAAGCTATGTGTTCCCCAAATCAAAATGCGAACAAGTCCGCCAGGGTCTTGTGCCCAGAAAACAACGGGCAGAAAAGTTATCACTTGTTGTGCGGGGGACTTTTAGTCTTGAGGCAAGATTTAAAGGGTAAATCAATGTTTACAAGTAAACCTATCAAGCTGTTTGCAATGTACGTCGTACTAATAGGTCTTGTGTTTAGTATACACCCTGTTTTAACAGTGAGTGCTACTGGTTTACAAGATGTTGTTGTGCAGCAGATGCGATGTAAAAGCAGTATACCGATCTTATCTGTACGGTCGTCTCCTGGAACTGAGTTTGCAGAAGTGGAAAAGGTAAGCACTATAAACGGTGTTGTTGTTGGGGAGTTTGTCAACGGTTGGTATCGAATCTCAGGTAACACTACAGTTGAAGGTTGGGTGTCGGGTCGGGATGTCCACGGATGTGATGCGGAAAACCTTTTGTTTATGGGAAAAACAGAGCATGAAATAAGAAATGAGCTTGCACATGCTGGTTATCCTTTTGCGGGCATAGCCTCACCAGAAGAAATATTACGTGTGTATTCGAATACAGTCGTTGATATCGACAATAACAACAATGATAAGCAAGGTCTTGTTCATTACAGGCCAGGGGACACGTCGTTATTTACTCGTTGGGCTTCTCAGGTCTCTCCGGGTAACTCTTTACCTGATTATCCACGACCCCAATTGGTGCGAAGCCAGTGGTTGAATCTTAACGGTATGTGGGGTTTTGAGAGAGCGATTGCTGATGAGCATCCACCATTTAACAAAACACTTTCCAGTAATATATTGGTGCCCTTTCCTCCTGAATCGGCGTTGTCAGGAATTAATAGTCATGTTGACCGCGCTTGGTACAGGCGTGAAGTTGAGATTCCATCAGTTTGGAACAGTCAGAGAATAATGTTGCACTTTGGCGCTGTTGATTGGGAAGCTACAGTTTATATAAACGGTCATCATGTAGGCACTAACCAGGGAGGATACAATCCTTTTAGCTTTGATATTACAGATTTTCTCCATCATTCAGGACTCCAAGAGATTGTTGTCGGTGTCTTTGACCCAACAGATAGTGGAGAGCAGGTACGCGGCAAACAAGTACACAACCCTGTAGATATATGGTACACAGCTTCTACAGGGATATGGCAAACAGTGTGGCTAGAACCGGTATCTGCTACTCGTGTTGATTATTTGAGGATTATGCCTGATGTAGATCGTGGTGGGGTAATGATAGAAACAAGTGTTGTAGGAGATTTGTCGTCAGTAACAGCACATTTAAAGGTGAGTTCTA
Organism: Anaerolineales bacterium UBA3001; assembly: GCA_002346435.1. Taxonomy (GTDB): domain Bacteria; phylum Chloroflexota; class Anaerolineae; order Anaerolineales; family UBA11657; genus UBA11657. Next base: position 38,941 of record DDZT01000109.1, on the reverse strand, counting down.
AAGGTAAGTTGATTTCAAGTTATTCGGTGCCGGTAAACCAAAACTATTTTATTCCAATAAGGAATCCTGTTCTCTGGTCTCCAGACAACCCTCATCTTTATGATGTAGAAATAAACATTGTTAGTAAAGGCAAGATTGTTGATAATGTAACCAGCTATTTTGGTTTACGAAAGATTTCCATATCATACGCTGGTGATGTGCCACGTATACACCTTAATGGGCGTCCATTTTTTCACATAGGAGTGCTAGACCAGGGTTATTGGCCTGATGGTCTATATACAGCGCCGACAGATGAGGCTCTTGTTTACGATATTGACATGGTTAAACAGTTTGGTTACAACCTTGTACGGAAACACATGAAAGTTGAGCCTCAACGCTGGTATTACTGGGCTGACCGTAAGGGTGTGTTGGTGTGGCAGGATATGCCAATGGGTAACAACAGGTCTGATTGGGGAAAACATCTTTACAAAGCAGAGCTGCAACAAATGGTACAAAATCTTTACAATCATCCCTCTGTTGTAACTTGGGTGTTGTTCAATGAGCGTTGGGGAGAGTTTGATGTCGGTGCGGTAACCTCATACACAAAAAATCTAGATCCGTCTCGGTTGGTTGTTGGTGCTACAGGGTACGCTGATGAAGGTGTTGGTGACATAGTAAGTTATCATTCATACAATCAAATATATTTTCCTGAAGTCAGCAATGGCGAAGCAAGAGTTCTTGCAGAGTGGGGAGGTCTGGGTTTGCCAGTGAATGGGCATTTGTGGACAGAAGGTGGCTGGCGATGGGGAGAACCTAGTTATGTACAACCGGTAACAGATACTAACAGTTTTATAGAATGGTATCGTAAATACGTTGACCAAATTGGAGTCTTGAAACAAAATGCAGGGTTAAGTGGTGCAATTTATTCGCAGATTGCTGATGTGGAGAGAGAGTCTACTGGACTGGTAACTTATGATCGATCTATAGTAAAGGTAGACCCAAGCTTAATGCGGTCTATACATGAGGTTTTACGTTGACGTGATTATTGTCTATGACATAGCTTGTCGGTAGATTTGCAAGGTATCAACAACAGTTTGTTCCCAGCTAAATTTAGAGGATTGTATTAATCCACGTTCTTGCAGGTCAGATGCCAGGTTTTCATCTACTATCACACTTATCATAGCGGCCCCTAGTTCGCGAGCATCGACCGGGTCTGAGATTAGATAAGCAGCGTCTCCTACAATTTCTTTGAGTGCACCTGAACCCGTGGTTATTACTGGTACTCCGCAGGCCATAGCTTCTAGAGGAGGCAAACCAAAACCTTCGTAACTTGAAGGAAACACAAAACAGGATGCTAGTTGATAAAGGGTAGCCTTGTCTTCCTCTTTAACCTCTCCAATAAATCTTACAGTATCATTTATTCCAAGTTCGTTAGCAATGTCTGGTAAGTTGTCATACATATAACCATCCGGTTTTTTGGGTAGTCGACCTGCTATTACCAATGGACAGTCTTCACTAGCTATAGGTTCTGCCCAAGTCCAAGCGGCCAATAAATGTCGTAAATTCTTGTGCCGTTGGAAACCTCCTAAGTACAGAACATACGTATCTGGAAGATTGTAATTTGTACGCACTTTCTTCACTGCTACAGGGTTTTGGTGTGGGATATAAATATCATCAGTGCCTAAATGTACTGTATGAACTTGTGTGTCTGCCACTTGGAGATTGGCAACTATGTCATCGTGGGAAGTGTTTGAATCTGTGATGATGTGAGACGTACCTTGTGTTGCTGCGACCGTTATCGAAGTGTATACGCGATGAATTAAAGAGCGTCTTTGCTCAGGTAGAAGTAGGGGAATGATGTCATGTATAGTTATAATCATAGGGCACGGCGACTTGAATGGCGGGGACCAGTATGGCACATGTATTACATCTGCTTCTATCTGTTTGGCAGTGCGGGGCACTATGATTTGTTCAAAATAAAATTTGTTGATTTGTCTATCAACAGTATTGTGAACGTGAAGTATACAAGATTCAGGCAGTTGGGTTGGGAGAGGCGATATCACATGGATTTCCATTCCAGGGTCTGTATTGTTAAGATGCTTTAGTAATAGACGCAGATATTGTCCGGAACCAGTGTTAGGTTTATGAAAGAACCATCCGTTGATAAGTATGCGTGACATATAATATGCTATGCTCTAGTTGGTATTCTAAACCTAGACAAAACTAGCTCGTTTAGGTAGAATTTGACTAATGGAATTAAATTATTAGATAATGTGAGGTAACAAAATTGGCAAATATTAGGTCGGCTAAGAAGCGTATAAGATCGGACTCGAGAAAAGCAATACGAAACCGTGCAAAGAAGTCGGACCTTAATACGTCTATACGTAATGCTAGAGAAGCACTTTCGGGTAACGATTTTGAGGCGGCTCAAGAAGAAGTGATGAGCGCAGTTAGCAAACTTGACAGGGCAGCTGAGAAAGGTGTAATACATCGAAATAATGCTGCGCGACGTAAGAGTAGACTGATGAAGGGTTTGACCAAAATTAGTAAATCTGATTGATTTGGGCACTATAGTTTCCATATTTGGCAGCAACCCGCTAGTGTCAGCACATGCGGGTTTTTTTAATTTAGTGTCCGAACCACCTTGTTTGTCTTGTTTAACCATCATTAGTGTTGGCCAACAAGATTCAGCTATAAGCGCAACTAAACACCATGTTTGTTGTTTGTGTTAGAAACATCTAGGCGATAACCTTTACCACGTACAGTCTTGAGTAAGCGAGGATCCAACGGGTCTTTTTCTATTGCACGTCTCAACCAACTGATATGTACGTCAAGTGTTCGAGTGTCTCCAAGATAATCAGTTTCCCACACTTGTTTTATTAAATGTTTTCTAGACACCGTACTTCCCGCTCGGTTTACCAAGACTTGTAGCAATTTTGCCTCTTTAGGGGTAAGACGCTTTTCTGTGTCCCAGCACTGAACCCTTCGTTGTTTAATACTAAGTTTGAGAGGACCTAGCGTGCGCCAGGTACCAGCCGGTAGAGGTGCAAGACGCTTAACTGCATTGATTAGCTTGCGCGAGGTGAATGGCTTTACAAGACCTATGTCAATATAGGGCTTGTCGATTAGTTGGGTGTTTTCTTTCGCCAACAAAATAATTTTACATTGTGTGCATGATTGACGTAAACGATGGGATAGGCGTGTACCACTTGTGCGTAATGATGCTGCGTCTAGAATGATAATATCGGGCGCAAACTTAGGAAGCTTTCCCATTGCAGTTGATGCACTATTTTCAACTTTAACTATATAGTTGTACTTTAACAGGTCAACAGCATAGGAGCGCGTATTGACTTTTTTAGCTTCAATTAACAGGATTTTAACACCTGTCATACACAAACCTTTTGAAGCATCACTTTAATGTTTTGGAACATTTATATCTTTAGAAATCATGCAGAACTGAAGATGGCATTATACTGACACATTGAATTGATTGCAAGTCTTAAATGATGTTGGCAAGTATCAATGCTCCTTATTTTCCAAGGTGTATAATCACAGTACGTATTGGTGCAAACATAGTATATGATTGAAGAATATCTAAAGACTAGTATTATTTGTACTATTGGCCCAAGCTCTGATTCAGCGGAGACTTTAGGTGCAATGATTGCCGCTGGCATGAATGTAGCGCGTCTAAACTTTTCACACGGTACAAAAGAATATCATACAGAGGTTATAAATCGAATACGGCAAATTTCCACCTCTATGGAATTGCCAGTGGCGATATTACAAGATCTACAAGGTCCTAGACTCCGGATTGGTGAATTCAAAAGTGGAGCAGTGGTAAATTTAAAGTCAGGCAATCAATTTGTTATTACTACAAAACCAATTCCGGGTAGCGCAGACATGGTTAGTACGGATTATGCTGAATTACCGTCGTTAGTTAATATCGGAGATTTGTTGCTACTTAATGATGGAGCTCTGGAGTTGCAAGTGGAATCCATAACAGATACTGAGGTATTTGCTCGTATAAATGTTGGTGGAGATTTACCTGCGAGGAAAGGCATTAACATTCCAAACCTTTCAATCGACATGGGTGGAATCACTAGCAAAGATTTAGAGGATTTAGAGTTTGGATTATCTCAACAAGTAGATTATGTAGCTGTTTCTTTTGTACAAAATCAAGAAGACATCGTAGATGTTAGGAATGCAATCTCAGATTTAAGTCCGGAAAGGTCTCACACTCCTATAATAGCTAAGCTTGAGCGTCCAGGTGCCATAAGAAACTTAGATTCCATAATAGACGCAAGTGATGGGATTATGGTTGCCCGTGGAGACTTGGGTGTAGAAATTGGTGTTGAAAAAGTACCTTCTGTACAGAAAAACATTATAGAGGTAGCGAACTCCAGAGGCAAATTTGTAGTCATAGCCACTCAGATGCTTGAAAGTATGATACGGTCACCTCGCCCAACTAGGGCGGAAGCTTCTGACGTAGCCAATGCAATTTTTGATGGAGCAGACGCAGTGATGCTTTCAGCTGAGACAGCAGCAGGAGCATATCCTATCGAATCTGTTAAGACAGTATCTGATATTGTTCGTGAGGCTGAGATACAAGAACATGAATGGGGACATTTTGTCGAAAACATGAGTCTTAGTGATTCTAAATTAAGGGCTCTTGCATTATCTAGAGCAGCACGAGAGTTAGCTGAAACACTAAACGCATCGGCTGTGGCTGTATTTAGCCGAAGCGGGAGCACAGCTACATTAGTGTCGAAAACTCGCCCACCAGTTCCGATTGTAGCTTTTACTACTGAAAATGAGACTTATAATAGAATGGCACTATTAAGAGGAGTGGTTCCTTTTGTAGTGCCGCGAGCAATGAATCTTGAGGAGATTACTAGATCAGCAGAACAAGTTTTACTTAAATCATCAAACATTAAGGAAGGTGATAAAATAGTTATTATTGCAGGTCTACCGATAGAAGATATGCGTTCCGCAAACATTGTGTTGGTTTATACTCTCGGAGAGAATGTAAAAATCTGATAGATGTTTGTTTTGTTGAACTGGTGATTGTACGTAGTAAACTATTGCTCGTTTTGTTGTAGTTGGGCAGCCTCTATTCGAAACTTCATTAACTGAGCTTCCACCATTCCGTCGATTAGGTCGTGTGGAACATTAATACCATGTTGGGACAAATAATCGGTTGCTAGATTTACCGCATAGGTTTTCTTTTCTTCAGAGAGATTCAAGCCAGCTTCTAGGGCTTTGCGTTTTATGTCACTTTGCTCTGCTGCCAAAACTGATGACTGGACTGCTCGTGACAGTAGGTCAGAACGTACTTTAGCTGATTCTGCACTTCCACTAGAGTTGTGAAATTGGCGCAAGACCTCAGATTCAATCAAACCTGCTATTGACGTAGAATCCAGATCAATACCTAATCTTCTGAAGTAGGATCTTGCTAGATTCATAGCAAACTTCTTTTTTTCGGCACTACTGATCAATGTTCCGTTGTTGCTATTTTGCTCAGCAGCTCGTACCACTAGCTCAGTAACTGTTTGAACCATCTGTAACTGTTGTGTGTTCATGCGCTGCGATAGCTCCTTGGATCTAGCACGCAGCCAGGATGCTATTGTGGCTACAACAAAAGGTAGTGCAGCTGTGAGGAGACCCGCAGCTAGCAAGCCTACAAAGCCCATTATGGTTTCTGAAAGATTCTGAACGTTGTCTGCGTTCAAATGTTGCCTCCGATGCAATTATTATAAATCAAAGCCAATAATAATTAGAATTCAAATATACCCTTTCAAATATACCCTAGGGCACAATACATTATACACAGTATATATCAGAACTATGTAGTCAATGATTGTGCAGTGACAGATCCTTTGTGTTTTCAGAGGTTGGTTGTGTATTGATGGCCTGATGCAACCTATACGGATAATGAGGATTGGAATGGTAATGCTGATATGGATGCGCTACCTGAAATCTTATCTTTGGTCACAGACAGAGTAGTTCCTGGTTCACAAACAGTTGGCTTAACAAGGCCTAATCCTATCCAACCCAATTTAGGAGAATAGGTGCTGCTGGTAACAATTCCATAACTTTTGTTAGGCGCCTGGAGTGATGCACCTATTGGTATCTTATCAGAAGAACGTAGGCCAACTAATGTTTTAGCGAGCTTTCCACGTGAATCAAGTCGGGCAATTATTTCTTGTCCTGTGTAACAACCTTTTGTAAAACTTACCGCATCTCGCAGTCCAATTTCAAGCGGTATATAAGATATATCAATTTCGAGGCCAGCTCCAGGTAAACCGGCTTCTATTCTTAGTAATTCATATAAAGACGAGGGGGATTTTACCGCACCTGCAGTTTTTGCTCTTTCAACCAACTCTTGTGTTGTAGTGGCGTCAGAAACGATTTCATAACCTATTCCACCCGGAGGTGGAACTCGCATGATCCACGCACTGTCATTTATAGTAAATGATTGATTGTGCGATAGAGAGGAAAATTCAGGAGTTATTTTGGCTACCACCTCATGAGCTTTAGGTCCGTACAAGCCAGTCTGAATCAGCGATTCGTCTGGAAACTTAAGCGTTACATCGTCCTGAAAAAAAATATACTTCATAATCCACTTAAATACTATATCCGATTTGCCAGGACTAGTTATTATTAGTGATTTGTTTTCAACGTTGAGGACAATGAGATAATCTACGGTACGACCAATAGGATTTGTCAGTACAGTAGATTTGACTTCATTCGCAGACATTCCCAGTAAGTCATTTGTGGAGAGTCGGTGCAGAAGGTCTAGACGATCACGACCATGTGACCATATATATCCTAAAGTTTTGCGCTTGACTATAACACAACCAGTTTGTGCTTGCTGATAAGCTTCGTTTATTTCTTGGCTTGTTGTAGTGCCCATTTTTTGGTCCTGGCGCTCACTATAACGTTTATAGGCTGGACATAATTTGGTTTAGGGAATCTTCAGAAGGCCGCAAAGCGTCTGTGGTTAGATGGACCAACGGTGATTCTACTAGATTCTCAGTTTGTATGAGATTGGGTCTGTCCGGGTCGTAATAAATCAGACCAGTTAATAGACTTTCTTCGCTATTGGAATTGTGTAACGCTTGTATGGCACCTAATTTGTCCTTAGGGTCATATGATTCATCGAGTTTACGAAGCACGATTTGGGATCCGTCGTGAAGAGTAACAGTGCTAGTCTCTCCAGGCTCATATTGTGTTGTGATTTCTTCTTGCACTGGTATGTATGTAATGTCATGTAGCGGATCGTCATGTTCTTTGACCCAGTCATACCCTTTTGTAGAATCACTAGTATTGTTGAACGCTACACAAGGACTGATGATATCTAACAAGGCAGCACCACCATAACTGATGGCAGCCTTTAACAGGGGCCGTACTTGTTTTGGGTCTCCTGCAAATGAACGTGCAACGAATCCACAGTCTGCTACTATAGCTTCCAAACAAAGGTCTAGTGGAGGCAGGTCGTTTTTGCCATAATATTTGAGGTTTTGTCCCTCATCAGCTGTGACTGAGAATTGTCCTTTAGTTAATCCATATACTCCGTTGTTTTCAACAATGTATAACATCGGGGTGTTTCTTCGCAGGGCATGTTTGAATTGACCAATCCCAATACTGCCAGTGTCACCATCTCCGCTAATACCTATGGTGATTAAATCTTTGTTAGCCAACATGGCACCGCTAGCAACTGATGGCATGCGACCATGAACTGAATTAAACGAAAACGATCTATTCATAAAGTATGCTGGGCTTTTACTAGAGCATCCAATGCCACTAATCTTTACTACTTGCTCCGGTTGTAAGCCAAGTTCAAATGCAGCAGTGATTATTTGAGAAGATATTGAGTTGTGGCCGCACCCAGCACATAATGTAGTTGGACTACCTTTGTAATCTTGTTTTTCAAGACCTATCAAGTTTGTATTATTGCTTGATTTTGCCATTGGGCCCTCTCTCCTGTTCAAGTATCTGGTTGACAATCCAGCTTGCTGTGAGCGGTAGTCCATCACAGTGAGCAAGCGATACTAACTTAGTAGCTAACTCGGGGGATTGGATTTGAAGCAACTTGTGCAACTGTCCTTCGATGTTCATTTCAATCACGTAAACTCTGTCATGAGATGCGATGAATTCTGAGATCTTTAAACTAGTAGGTAAAGCGCGTACACGTATATAACTGGACTCAACACCAATATCGGCTAGACGATCCCTAGCTTCAATTATAGCTGGGTCAGTAGATCCAAAACCAACAAAACCTATGCTAGCAGTCTTTATCTGTTCGATTATAGGTGCTGGTAAATCCTCTCGCGATGAATCTATTTTATGTCGTAATCGTGACATATTTGTTACATAGTCTTGAGGGTCCTCGCTGTATTTTGCCGATTCGTTGTGACCACTACCACGAGTGAAATATGATGCTCCATTTGCTAGTGTGCCAGGCAAAGTCCGATATGGTATTCCATCGCCATCTAGATCAAAATACCGCTTAAACCCATTTTCGAGGACTTGATCAGCAGTTAGCACTTTGCCCCGATCCATTGGTTTATCTGGGTAGCTAAATGGTTTGGTCATCCAATTGTTCATTCCTATGTCTAGGTCGCTTAGTACGAACACTGGTGTTTGGTATTGTTCTGCAATGTCAAAAGCACGCCACCCAAACTCAAAACACTCAGCTACATTTCCTGGAAGCAAACATATGTGTTCTGTGTCACCGTGGCTAGACCAGTGGCATGCTGTTAGATCACCTTGTGAGACACGCGTAGGTAAGCCAGTGCTTGGGCCAACGCGTTGAACGTCCCATATAACAGCTGGAATCTCCGCATAATATCCGAATCCTGCAAATTCGGACATTAAGCTAATGCCCGGTCCGGAAGTCGCTGTCATAGCGCGTGCGCCTGCCCAGCCCGCACCTATAATCATTCCGGCTGCTGCTAGTTCGTCCTCGGCTTGAATTATTGAATAAGTAGCATGACCATTGTCATCGTGACGTAATAGACTGGCATATTGTGTCAGAGAGTCGGCTAAGCTTGTAGAAGGTGTGATTGGGTACCATGCCATTACTGTTACGCCTCCGTAAATTGCACCAAGGGCAGCAGCTAAATTCCCGTCCACCATGACTTTTCCGTCTGTTAAGTTGGCACGTTCCACTTGGAATGGGTCCGTCTTGGTAAGATTTTCCTGTGACCAATCAAAGGCTGCCTGTATTATAGGCATGTTTGTATCTACTAATTTTTGCCGACCTTTGAAATGCCAACTAAGAGCATTCTGAATTTCAAATAAATCTATACCTAACACAGATGCTAGGACTCCCACATAAACCATGTTTGACACGTACGGACGTAGAGCAGATGAAACCCCCGATTCCTTAGCTAGACGTTTAACCGGCATTTTGTAATACGTGATGTCTTCACGATCAAAATTGTATTTAGCGGTTTCAGGGTACAAACAAACACCACCGGGTTGAATTTTGTTGATGTCTTGAAGTGCAGTTTCAGGATTCATTAATATCATGATTTGAATGCTGTCTCGGCGCGCAACATATCCTTCTTGGCTGCATCGTATCGTGTACCATGTAGGCATACCCTGTATGTTAGAAGGAAACAAGTTTTTCCCACTACTAGGTATTCCCATCTTGAATAAAGATCTTAATAAGACTAAGTTTGAAGTCTGGCTCCCTGAGCCGTTAGGTGTAGCTACTTGTATGGAAAAATCATTAACGATATTCATATTCTATTCCACGCCAATATCATCCTTTTTGTTTGCTTTTAGGTTACCAAACAAGATGTGTTCTCCTGTTGGTTATTACAAAACAAGCGCTTGTATCAATGTGCATAATACTATTACTAGTGATTTTAAGCATCTCTGATATTTATGAGTTCAGTATGTTCAACTAGAGCTTTGAGAGAAGAGTCGATATCGTCATTGACGATACCATCAATGATAAGAGCATGGTACTTCCACAACTTAAGAAGATAGTTAATGTCTGTATATACGTTCAGCTCTACCGCCTCATAAGCTTCCCAGTACGCTTCAAGCAGTCCTTGTACAAATGGATTGTCGAGTCGTCGAAATATTTCCAAGTGTAAATCTCGATGTTCTTGGTGGGGTATACGGATAGGTGACCCTTGTAGTTTTTGTTGAGCAGACGTAATCAAGGATTGCAGACGAGACTTATCGGCATCAGTTAGTTGTGCTACAGCGTCTGTGAAAAAGCTAACTTCAATGTAGTGGCGCAATTCACTAAACTTAGTGAACAGATTGCCATCAAGGGCTAGCGCAAACAATAAAGTTTGCTTTATAGCTGGGAAGAAAGCATAGTCTGCACAACGTATTCCAGAACGTGGCTTTACCTCAACAAGTCCCAAAGTGCGTGCTACTTCTAATTGTTCGCGTAGCTTGCTAGTGCTCACACCTAGTTTTTCAGTGAGGGTGTTTAGTGGCGGCACTCTATCGCCTGGTTGGAATCTACCTTGGATTAAGTAACGTAGAAAATCAGAATCTATCTTTGATTCAATCATATAGTTTTACTTGACACTATAACAATGCTAAGCAGTAAACTTGTATTTATAAGACTAATCAGATTATTCATATTATATAAATATTGTCCTGTTTTGTCAATTTCTGCTTATTACTTATAAATTTATTCTATGTAAAAGCTCATGGTATACTCGCTTATATATTGGGCTTCGGAGGTATTTTAATGGTCAGTGATGATTTGTTGGAAATACTGAGGTGCCCTGCGTGTGTACAGCATGCTGAGGGTAACTTAGAGTTAAAACAGGATAATTGGCTTATTTGTACAGAGGATGGTTGTGGGCGTAAATACCCCATTCGAGATGATATACCTGTGATGTTGATTGACGAGGGAGATAAATGGGTGGAAGTGTCTGTTGATAATCTTCCGATTGCACCTTCTAAGGATTAGTAATTCGGTTTTGATCTTAACTATAAATGGCTTGTCCAATACTGTCTTCATCAGACATCCATGGACGCAGCACTTCAGGAATTGTTATTGTGCCATCCTGTCGTTGATTGTTTTCTAGTACTGCTATAAGAGTTCGGGGGAGACCAAGTCCGGACCCATTGAGAGTATGCAAGTATTTAGATTTCGAGCTTTTTGTAGGTCTGAAGCGAGTATTGGCCCTGCGTGATTGAAAGTCACCACAGTTTGATACTGATGAGACTTCCAGCCATTCATTGCATCCAGGGGCCCATACTTCTATATCGTAGGTAATGCGTGAACCGAACCCTAAATCCCCACTACATAATCGTCGAACTCTATAACGTAGCCCAAGTTTCATGCATGTTTCTTCTGCATCGGCAAGCATTTTTTCTAGTACCTTATATGATTCTTCAGGGTGCGTAAGTGCATACATTTCCACTTTATCAAACTGGTGACCCCTTTTTATGCCACGCACTTCTTTTCCTGCTGTGACTTTCTCACGCCGGAAGCATGGAGTGTAAGCTGTATAGTACAAGGGCAATATGTCATTTTCTAGTATCTCATCTCTGTGTAAATTTGTAAGTGGCACCTCTGCTGTGGTTACGAACCAAGCATCATCTTCTACGTCATGGTATATGTTGTCGGAAAATTTAGGGAGCTGACCAGCAGTTGTAAAATTAACTTCTTTTACCATAAAAGGCAAGTAGCATTCAGAATATCCTTGACGTGTGTGTAAATCGAGCATAAAGCTTATAAGTGCTCTCTGTAATCTGGCTCCAGCATTGTTAAGAACATAAAATCTAGATCCGCTAAGTTTTACTCCTCTTTCAAAATCTATGATCCCAAGGTCTGAACCAAGTTCCCAGTGAGGTTTTGGGGTGAAGTTAAAATCATTCTCTTTGCCAAACTCCTTAATAGTAACATTGTCAGAATCGTTTGTGCCTTGGGGTGTGTCAGCATCTGGAATGTTGGGTATCTCCAACATAAGAGAATTAAGTTTGGATTCGATATCACGTACTTGTTGGTCCAATCGGGATATTTTTTCACCAACTTTACGCATCTCACTTACTAAAATTGAACGATCCTTATCATTCTCCATGCGTCCAATTTTCTTAGATACAGTGTTACGCTTAGCTTTGAGGCTCTCCGTTGCTTGAAGAAGTTCACGACGTTGTTCGTCGAAATGAATAATTTCATCAACATTGAATTTAGTTCCGCGCATAGCAAGCGCAGATCGCACATACTCAGTATCTTGCCGAATTAATTGAATGTCGAGCATAGTGGTCTCCCTGCCTACTAATAATGACAACTAGTAGTATATCTAATGTATGTAATTACGTCATGTATGCAAACATTGCATCTGTTGCACCATAATAAATCTATTTTATAGAAAAGTTTAGTGTGCTACATGAGTACAAGGATATAATGTGTCTATGGCTAAAGACGATTTAATGAACAAAGCTTTACAGATTCGTACTACTTTGTTGGATCATTATGGACAGCCAGTTTGGAGGAATCCGTTACCACCGTTAGATGAACTCGTGTCAACCATACTGTCTCAGAACACAAACGATGTGAATCGTGACCGTGCTTTTGATAGTCTTATTAAGTCTTTCCCTGACTGGGAATCTGTGCGCGATGCACCTCAAGATAAGGTTATAGAAGCAATACGAATTGCGGGATTGGCTAATCAGAAAGGGCCGCGAATCCAGAAGGTTCTTTCCCAGATCACTAACGAGTGTGGTGAATTGTCAATCGATTTTTTGGCTGACATGTCTGTAGAAGATGCTAAATCTTGGCTTATGAGGTTTAAGGGTGTCGGTCCCAAAACAGCGGCTATTGTGCTTTTGTTTAGCTTAGATCAGTATGCATTACCAGTGGATACACATGTATATAGAGTGTCAGGAAGACTAGGGTTGTTGTTAGAACGAATGGGGGTCGAAGCTGCACACACGCATCTGGAAAAAGTGTTTTTAGAGCAACATTATTATGACGTGCATCTTAACATTATTAGACTAGGAAGAGAAGTGTGTCATGCTCGTAAACCAGAATGTCCAACATGCCCTGTTAGAAAACATTGTAGTTACTGGAAAGATAATAGTTCGTCTTGACTATAAATCTTAGCTAAAAACAGGTAAGTGCCCAAGGGCATAAATGTTTTTCCATTGATTCTGGTCTCCCTCTGTAAATATAGCTGACTCGCCTACGATTTTAGCTTGTGCCTGTTCCATCAATAAGCGCATACCTCCTAGTGTAGAGCCTGTACTAATTACATCGTCTAACAATACCACATTGGATTCAGACACCAAACTGCGATCTTTTTCATCTAAATATAACATTTGTGGCTTGCCAGTAGTGATTGACAAAGTTTCTGCACGCAAAGCTTCGCCCATGTAGGGCTTATGTGTTTTGCGGAGCACTACATAAGGTTTTCTGGATATCACTGATATGGCATGGGCCAAGGGTATACTTTTGGCTTCAGCAGTTACAAGAACTGAATACTCAAGATTACCTAGCATGTCAGATAGAGCTTTTGAGGCAGCTTGCACCAGTTCAGTATCACCAAGTATGTTTAATACAGCTATTCGCAAACCGGACTTGAGCTCTAAAATAGGTAAAGATCGTTGTATTCCTGCTATTTTAACAGTGTATGTTTTGTCATAATCATCCATTATTGTCCACTCCCTTGTCTTTATGGGGCTTCTTGAAGTCATAGATACCGTTTTCAATTACACAGATGCGTCCGCAGTTTGGACATGTTAGATAATTGGAAGTATGTTCAAGTTTCTTGGAATTACAACTTGGACACTTGAACAATGAGTGCGACTCTGCGGTTGACCCAGTGTTGTTTGAATGGGCAGCCAATATTACACTTGGAGTTAATTGCCAAAGCGGTCCGGTCATTTGTAGTAAGCTGTCCAATGTGACCAGAACATCAGTAGGTATTGTTCGTTTTATTATATTCCATCGAAAGTGCGATACAGAACGTTTTTGATCAACAACAAAACCTGAATTCTTGAGCCATCCCGTGATAGTATTAGGGTGGAAATTGTAATTCAGCCTGTTGTATTCAACGGTCTCGTAATTAAAAGGATTCCAATTTTGGATGCCGAGAAAATACCGCAGAATAGCTTTTAAGTTTCTTTTATTTGCAAACTCCAGTATAAGAGTTCCATTAGGTTGTAGTGCCTTATGTATACTTGATAGAACTGATTCAGCATCAGCTAGGTGGTGAATTACTCTGACCATCAGAGCGGCATCAAAAGCACCGGTTACAAAGGGCAGTTTGTACGCATCAGCTGCAACATATGTGTATCGAGACTCTCTTCCTAGCCGTAATTGGGCTTGTTGCAATTGAGTCACAGAGTAATCCAGCATTACAATGTTGTCAAAGGCATCAAGCTCTCTTGTTAAACGACCGGCTCCTGCACCAATCTCAAGGCATCTGCTTCCGCTTTTTGGAAGCAAGTGTCTTAGGGCAATTCGTTCCACACGATCTTCATATTGGCGATTACCCTGATCCCAGAACTCAGTCTGGTATTTAGAATCTTCGTAGTCACATATGGGTCTGCTGCCGTCCGGGGTCATTCTGTTCCTCTATTGTATGACGCTTTTTTGATAGCGTCCTGTAAAGTAGTACGTACTAAATCGGGGTTACTTTTACCGTCCATGGCTTGCATTACTTGACCAAAAAACCAATTAAATATCGAATCCTTACCATCAAGCAAATTTGTCACTTGATCCGGATTGTTGGCTAACACTTTGTCCACAGTCTTTGTTATAGTGACCTGATCATTGGTTTGCTGAAGCCCAAGTTGCGCTACAATAATTTCAGGTGATTCGCCTGTTTTGCACATCTCACGAAGCACTAGTTTAGCGCTGCTTGCGTTTGTTCTACCAGAGTGTACAAGGTTTATTAAGCTAACCAAATGGATTTGCGGAAGATCAATTTGGTCTATTGACTTACCTGCCTCGTTAATGATACTGAATAAATGAGTAGTAATCCAATTCGCTATCGGCTTGGGCAACACTGGCGGATTTTTGTCAGAACCTAATTTTACTGCAAGTTCAAAATATTCAGCTATTTTACGTTGGGAAGCTAGCACACGAGCATCGTAATCAGTCAAACCTAATGACAAAAAATGTGCCCTTTTCGTATGAGGTAATTGAGGCATGGTTGAGAGAATGCTGTTTTTCCAGTTATCATTAACAATAAGAGGTGGTAAATCCGGTTCTGGAAAATAACGGTAATCGTGACTATGTTCTTTACTTCTTTGGAATATAGTTTTGCCATTAGATTCGTCCCAACCCAAGGTCTCTTGTAAAATTGTTTCGTTTGATTTATAAGCTGTGACTTGTTGCTTTATTTCATATTCTATACTGCGTTGCAGCGCTTTGAATGAATTAAGATTTTTTATTTCTCTGCGTGTATTTAGATGCTTGCTGCCAGTTGCTCTAACAGATACATTTGCCTCAAATCTTAGAACACCTTTTTCCATGTCCCCACTATTTACCTCGAGATATGTCAACACCGAATGTAATTCTTTAGCATAATTAACTGCTTCAAGTGGAGATCGTATATCAGGCTCACTGACTATTTCCAAAAGTGGGACTCCAGCGCGATTTAAGTCTATTAGGGAAACACCCCTTGGCTTTTCACCATCATTAGTGTGTACTAGTTTTCCAGTGTCTTCCTCTAGATGAACTCTGCGGATATGGATTTTCGAAGTGTTATGATCGTCACCAATATTGATGTAGCCATTACTAGCTAGTGGCTTCTCATATTGTGATATTTGATACCCTTTGGGTAAATCAGGGTAGAAATAATTCTTACGGGCAAACACACTAACATCTTCAATCTTGCAGTTTAGAGCCAAAGATACAAGTATTCCTATTTCTACGGCACGTTTGTTTATCGAAGGAAGAGCTCCTGGCATTCCGGCGCACACTGGGCACACATGACAGTTTGGTTCAGACGTTGTTGAATCCACAACTCTGCAACTGCAGAACATCTTGGAGTTTGTATTTAATTCGACATGTGCCTCAAGTCCTATTATCGCCTCGTAGCTCATTGTCTATTTGTTTTTACCTAGGAAATTTCGGATTTGATCTATAAAATTAATCATTGGAATCGCCTATCTGAGTCAAAAGAGTAAGTGTTGACAGAAATAGTAGAGAATACAATGTTGTTGATCATGCTATATATAAATGTCCGAATCTGTTAAACAACAGTATGCAACTTCATTATCGCGGTTTTGTATTTAGAAGGCAAGGAGGTGAGCTGTGGACACCGTATTGTCTCATGTATACTTTGTATATGAATACACAGATGCCACACTCTACTTGGGTCGAAATCGAACTGTCAGCAATCAAGAACAACGTTCGCTACTTTTGTGACAATTCTAACGCGAATGTGATGGTCATAGTGAAGGCAAATGCATATGGCCATGGTGCTCTGCCGGTTTTAGAAACTGCTTTACGAGCAGGTGCTGGTTGGTGTGGTGTGGCTCGGGCAGACGAGGCGCTTGAATTGCGCCGTGCTGGTATACAATGCCCAATCCTTGTGCTTGGGTTTACACCTCTATTTATGATAGAGGAGTTAATTGTCAACAATATATCATTGGCAGCCTGGGATATCGAGTATCTAAAAGACGTGGATGTAATCGCTCAGAAAATTGATCTGCCCGCACGTATCCATTTAAAGGTGGACACTGGTATGGGTCGTATTGGTGTTGATTATGGGGATGCATTTGATGTTGCTAGGTATTTAGATGTTGCTCAAGGCTTGCTGTTTGAGGGTGTTTCAACACATTATGCTCGTGCATACGAAGCTGATATTGCTCCTACACTGGAGCAGGATAACCGGTTTCGCAATGTAGTTGAAATACTTAGACAAGCTGGTATATGTCCTAGTATTGTGCACTCAGAAAACTCGGCTGCAATAATAAACAGACTAGACTTGAAGTGGAATATGATTAGGTTAGGTATTGCAATGTATGGATTAGATCCGTCTGAGGATTGTAAATGTCCTGACGATTTACGGCCAGCACTGACGTGGAAAACTCAATTGAGTCAAGTGAAGCATGTACCTAAAGGTACGGGTATTAGTTATGGCCACAACTATATAACTAGTGGGCCAGAAATCATTGGCACTGTACCCACAGGTTACGCTGATGGATACAGACGACATGGTGAAAAAACAGTGTTGGTTAGAGGAAAGAGAGTGCCGGTGGTTGGCACTGTGTGTATGGACCAATTTATGGTTCGGTTAGATAGTGTTCCTGGAGCAGCGGTTGGTGATGAAGTTGTCATAATAGGTTGTCAGGGAATGGATCATATATCAGCAGAAGAGGTTGCTCTAAGATGGAATACAATAAATTATGATGTAGTTTCGTCTATAGGGAGTAGAGTATCTAGGGTATATGTATGACTGTGTGCCCATACAATACGTTTATAAGCCCGGTTTTCGAAATATAAGCATCCATTCGACCTCTATTAACCCAGCAGATACATTGCGTTTTGGCGTTAGTCTACGTGCCACTATACGATCATAGCCTATAATTTCGGTGCTAAAGCCTGTATCCTCAGCAATTTCTTGAAGAAATAAGTGAGTATTTATTTTGATTTTACGGATTACATTATCTCCTACCAATAGGCCAAAATATGCTCCAGGTTTCAGTACTCGGTAGCATTGTTGAATGCTTGCTTGCATATCTTGGAAATAACGAAGCACTATATGTGCTCGTTTCTGGTCAACTAGATGTACCTTCTCCAGCGCTAAGTCCAATTTGTCAATTCCAAACTTAGGCGTATCTCTGCACTCTGAAATTGGTAGTCTCTCAGTACCTACAATATCTTTGTTGAGTTGTTTTAGGCGATCTCCATCTAGCAAGTTAAGCCAATATAATTCCATTTTTATTGAGCGAAAGTATTCTTGTGCGTTAGCATATGGTGGCGAGGTTATTATTGAGTCTATTGATTGGTTGTCAATATTTCTTAGTGTTCTTGCATCTGTATTCATTACCATTTCACTTGTAGGCAAATATCCCCATATTTCGCTTAAATTAGCGATAGTACGCATATACTTAATTTTTCTATCAAGAAAAAGATTAGTGTTAATTTTAAGTAGATGTAGAGCTCTTTGCTCTACTGCATTTTCTTTTAACAGAACGCGCATTCGTTTTGATATGAAAGGCTTACTTATCTGTGGATCAGCATTACATACTTTTCTTACTATAGAAGATGCGCATACTAGCATAAAGTTGACAACTCTATCAGGAAGTTGATCCGGGTTTTCCAAAAGATACCCGAATATTTTAGCAAGCTCTTGACGAGCTTGTGGCAGAAACCACGTATCTAAGTTAGGTAAATCAGGGACATAACTAGCCGGGTAATTATGTGCTTGCTCGACAGCGTGTAAGCATTGTGATGAAAACTTGTCGTGGTTGTCCGCCAATCCTGTTTTGGCTTTCAACAACATTTGAGCAAGCGGGTTGATGTCAATGCCGAGAGCATTAATCCCTAATAGGTTTGCTTCAACTAGTGCGGTGCCCGATCCACAAAAAGGGTCAAGTATTGTGTCGCCTGATCTTCCGTATTCCTTTAGAAACCAGCGTGGTATGTGCGGAATAAATTTTGCAGGGTAGGAGTGTATCTTGTGTGTTAAATAAGTGGTATTAGGTATTTCAGGACAGGCTTTACGAAAACTAAAGTCCTTGGCTGTGTATTGGTCAGTTTTCATACATGTGTTGTTCAATTGGCTTACATATATTAAGTCCAGCTAATCTGTTGATGATAGTCATAGCTCAATCCATTCAAGACCTAATCTTTTCAGAGTGGTATTGGTAGGGTTGCCGGATTCAATGTTCCATCCGCTCATTTCATAATACCATTCTTGAGCTTGCATTATTTCTTCAATATCTAGTGCTATCCCTGCGCTTGGTCCATCGCCCTGAAGTGTTTTGAAGAATTTCTGTGGCAGCTTGTCAGCTGTGCGATCAATTCCTTCTCGAGCATTGAAAGCACGTAGCATGTTGAGTCGTCGTTCACCTACTAGCAGCATTTCATCAATGGTAAAGTCGTTCCATCCCGTTATAGTGTTAACTAATCTTACACAGTCTTCTGGGCTGAAAAGTTGCCAAGACGATCCCCAGACGAATACACATAAATTTGCGCTATCGAGAAATGAGTTCATATGTTGTGTGGTTAGGGCAAACCTTACTTTATCCAGTTCTAATGATTTTGCTGGTAACTCGCCCTTAATACCTATGCTTTCTAGCCGGTCAGAATAATGTTTGTAATCACCCTCAACAGCTGGATCGTGTTCGGACGAGTTGTGATCAGCACCAAATGGATTTACCGCATAAATAAGACCCAATGACCTTTTCACCTGGGGCATATGAGCCGGGGTCTCAGATCCTTTGACCGTTATAAGGAATTCGTGGCCTTTGCCCAAACGGTCTGCTGCTGCACGAGAGCCATCTGCTATTACATCACCAAAACCTATCCGCTCTGCTAGTAATTTTGTTAGATTTACCATGGTTTTCGCATTGCCCATTGGTATTGGGAAACCAACATCTTGCGCTGAGACGACACCCGCCTCGAAACATTCCATT
>DDZT01000109.1:18920-19085 GCA_002346435.1 Anaerolineales bacterium UBA3001 | reverse complement strand
CCCGCCTCGAAACATTCCATTGCCCATGCAATAGTTGCTCCAGTTCCAATAGTGTCAAGTCCATACTCGTTGCATATTTGGTTTGCCATTGCTACAGCATTGAGATCGCTGACACCACAGTAAGACCCAAACGTAGCAAGAGTTTCATATTCAGGACCACCATAT
>DDZT01000109.1:13231-18628 GCA_002346435.1 Anaerolineales bacterium UBA3001 | reverse complement strand
GTTTCATATTCAGGACCACCATATTTTTCGTCAACTTCTTCATCTTGGTATGTGGTCATCACGCTGCGTTTACATCGTACGGTACATGCATAACATGTCTCGCGTCCGGTGAGAATAGTGTCCGTCATAGTTTCTCCGCTAATTGAGTCGCTAGCAGCAAATTGACCAGCGTTAAAATTATACGTAGGCAGACCTCCATCAGCATGTTGTCGTGACGTGACACCAGCAGTACCGTCTTTTCTCAACCCTATCATTGATACATTGTTATCGAAATCAGCGACTCCGCCGCGGGCAAAATTGTTTAGTTGTTTTGGTGATGCAACAGATAGTTTTTTTGATGTTCCCCGAACTACTATAGCTTTGAGGTGTTTAGAGCCCATTACAGCACCGAGACCAGTGCGTCCATTAGCACGATTGGCCATGTTTATGATGGCTGCAAGATAAGATAATTTTTCTCCAGCAGGCCCACATTGCATTACTTCAATCTTTTTGTCAGTTAGTTCGTTTTTTAGAATATCATCTACATCGCCGGTTGATTTACCCCAAAGATGTGTTGCATTCCGTAACTCTGCTACACCATCTTTTATCCATAAATACACAGGTTTTTCAGACCTTCCTTTCACTACAATGCCGTCATAACCAGCAAACTTAAGTTCAGCTGGAAAGAATCCACCCGATTGTGAATCTCCTATACCGTCAACAAGAGGTGATTTGGCATTTGCTGTTAGACGGCTCTGTCCTGAGATTGGTGCTCCGGTCAAAACAGATAACATAAAAGTCAAGATGTTTTCTGGGCCTAAAGGGTCGGCACCAGGCGACATTCCATTTAGGATGTAATACATGCCCATAGCTGAACCACCCAAGTATTTTCTATAGAAACTATCTTCAGGTCGCTCTTCGAACAAGCTGCCGTCTGTCAGGTTAACGTGTAGTATTCGTCTGTGATATCCAAAAGGCATATGTACTCATGTTGAATGTGGTATCGATATTGAATTTTATCATTGTATAGATTCGCCAGCAACAAGAATTTACGTTACAACACTTTTAACCACTCCTAACTTCTCAAAGGTATAATCCGTTGGACTATGTTTGAGTTCAAATTGTTGGCTACCGAAAATCGGGCAAGAGCAGGTTTGTTGAATACTCCTCATGGGAGGATACACACTCCTGTGTTTGCTCCAGTGGGTACTCAGGGTTCAGTTAAGGCTGTGACACCAGCTCAATTATTATCAGTTGGCACATCACTTGTGCTTGCAAACACTTACCATCTTTTTCTAAGGCCAGGTGCTGAAATAGTTCAAGATCAGGGTGGGCTACATAACTTTATGAATTGGTCTGGTCCTATTCTTACGGATTCAGGAGGCTTTCAAGTTTTTTCTCTGAGCAAGAAGAATGATATTGACGATGAAGGTGTTACATTTAAATCCCATATAGACGGCTCATCACATAGATTTACTCCGGAAGTAGCAATCGATATACAGCACAGGCTTGGGGCTGATATTATTATGGCATTCGATCAATGCCCAGAGCCATACAATCGTGAGATAAATGAAAAGGCAATGGTGCGTACCCATAATTGGGTGCTTCGATGCAAAGCTGCACATGGAAGTACCAATCAGGCTTTGTTTGGTATTGTTCAAGGAGGTGTATTCCCGGATTTACGTGCTGAATCAGCGAGGTTCATTACGGAACTTGACTTGCCCGGCAATGCTATTGGTGGTTTATCTGTCGGAGAATCGAAGAGTGAGCTTCAATCAATGACGAGATTGGTGGCGGATATACTACCCGTGGGAAAACCAAGGTATCTTATGGGGGTCGGGTCTCCTGCTGAATTAGTCTCTGCTGTTTCCAATGGAGTAGATATGTTTGATTGCGTCCTACCCACTAGACTGGCTCGTAATTCAGCTGCCATGACTCGCAGCAAGCAAATGAACATGAAGCAAGCTATATATGCTAATGATACTAGACCAGTAGATATAGAGTGTAGTTGTTATTGTTGCGCTAACTTTAGTAGATCATACGTGCGACATCTATGTAAAGCTAAGGAGATACTTGGAGCTACGTTGCTGACTATACACAATTTGCATATGCTGCATGATATGATGCAGGATATGCGCGATGCAATTATTGCTGGTAAATTCGGTTCTTGGAAGAGGGCTTTTGAGGATAGTATTGGTTCATGACAGTGTTACAAGCGATATCTCTAGGTATTATTCAGGGCATAACTGAGTTTCTACCAATATCAAGCTCAGCACATCTAGTGCTAGTGCCTCATTGGTTAGGGTGGTCATTTGACACTCAGTTGGAATTTACAGTAGATATTCTATTGCACCTAGGAACATTAGTGGCTGTAATTACCTATTTTTGGCAAGATATAAAAGCGATTATATATTCATTGCTTGTTGGGTTGTGGAATCGCAAATCTCTTGAAGACGATAATGCAAAGCTAGGCTTGTTAATTGTTATTGCAACTATTCCAGCTGGTGTGATAGGTGTTGGTTTAAAAGGATTCTACCTAGAAATGTTAGATAACCCTAGAGGTGTTGCTGCGTTGTTATTGGTGACAGCATTAGTTATTATTGCATCAGAGTTGTATTCTCCAAAAATCAGAACTAAGATAAAAGATATCCGCTGGTTAGATGCTTTAATAATCGGATGCTTTCAGGCTCTTGCCATCCTACCTGGCATATCGAGATCAGGTGTCACAATAGTTGGGGGGATTTTACGCAAACTCACACGCGAATCTGCAGCTAGATTCAGCTTTTTGATGGCTATACCAGTGATGGTGGGAGCTGGTTTGGTGGCAGGTATAGAATTGTTTACCAATCATTTGCTGTGGCAATATTGGCCTGCTATCTTAGCGGGATTCTTTACAGCTTTATTTGTAGGAATTGTATCTATTCATTGGTTGCTCAGATATTTACAGACTCACTCATTATGGCCATTTGCTTGGTATTGTTTACTAGTAGGATTGGTTGGTACATTGCTTGGTTGTTCTCCTGCTCCAATTGTCATCAAAGAATCAGTGTCTACGGTAGGTGTGACAAACGCTACTAGCGAGCTTGTTAGTGATCTGATCATGACATCACCTTATAGTGATGACCTGAAGATACAAATTTACTCGTCTAACAGGCAATTAATAAAAGCTGTATCTTCAGGTGGCGTTGAATCAGGTGTTGTAATGTACTTTCCAGAAGATTCAAATCTGTTTTCAGTTCCTCTGGCTCTTACTAGGTTGCATGCTATTGTGCAACCAGACCTTGACATTGATGAACTATCAATAGAGGATCTCAGATCAGTGTTCGTAGGATCAGTAGTAGATTGGGGAGAGTTTGGAGGTGTATCCGAACCAATTAAACTTGCTGTACGCGAGGAGGGAGATTCAGCACGGACTATCTTCGAATTAATTGTATTAAGTACAGTTTCACCTTCTTCTGTTGCTCGTGTGTTTGCAGGGGAGGACCTAATGATAGAGTATGTAAGTAACACACAAGGATCTATTGGTTATAGTTGGCAAAGTTTTGTAAACTCAGACGTTAAATCACTTGAGATTACGGATTCGGGATTGTTCAGTGTTCCTGTCTATGCGGTAAGTTATAAGGAGTCCTCCGGTGTTTTGCGTAACTGGTTTGCCTGGGTACAGCAGAGACCCAGAAATGATCTATCGGATGGCTTCACACCAATTCCCTGATTAAGTTATATACGGGTTGAATTGCTTTTCAGCAGATATAGTAGTGTTATCTCCGTGTCCTGGGTAAATAATAGTATCATTGGGAAGGGGGAGAAAATGCATCTTTATGCTGTTGATGAGTTGGTCGAAGTTTCCGCCATAAAGGTCTGTACGTCCTATTCCTCCTTGGAAAAGCACGTCGCCCCCAATCAAAAAATTGCTATCTATTGCAAAGAATGCTACGTGGCCTGGGGAGTGTCCGGGTACAAACAAAACATTGAAATTATGTTGGCCAATATTCAATGTCTTAGTCATGTCAAACCATATTGTGGGTTTGTGACTGTTATCAATTGATAGCCCCCAGTTTGATGCTCCTCCACCGGCTTGATACAACGGTAGGTCCATGGCATGAAGTCCTAAAGGTAAATCTGGGTGAGAATCCATTATTTCACCTAGTGCCCCAAAATGATCAAAATGCGCGTGGGTTAGCCATACAGCTTGTAATTCCCATCCTTTTTCATTAACTAGCCCAATGATTTTGTGTGCGTCCCATGCTGGATCAACTACTACACAGTTACCACATGCAGAGTCAGCAATTATGTAGCAGTTGGTCTCCAGAGGTCCAAGAGCCAATTTTTCCACAATTAAAGTCATAAAAACCCCTTGTTTGTTGAAGATACTATATACTTTTGAAGCGATTTTACCAGACAAACTATAGGTGTCATATTATATGAAATTACTTCCTGATTGGTTGAAAATTAGACATGTGTTGGCTGGGATTTTTGTGGTATTTTGGTTTTGTATTATTTCACTTCCAGTTTTCATGTTGATGTTAGCTATGCAAGGTGAGCTAGTCTGGAGTCCGAACGAACACCGTGAATATCGCGTGTGGTTGATAATGGAAGATGATCAGCGTGGTTTGGGTTGGGCTACTAAACTTCCATTCAGTCAAACACTCGACCAGGTATGTTCAACTAATCGAGTTGGCTTTATGTTTTGGAGAGGAAACAACGAGCAAGTCAACACCGAGTATTGTGAGTGTTATTCCTATGATAGTGGAATACTCAATGAATATCTAGGTAAGTGTGACGATCTATAGTAGAACCTTTATTCGTCTGTCGAGTCGGATTGAGATGCATCAATAACTGACTGTGAAAGATGTGATGGCACTTGTTCGTGCCGCAAATATTTTAGTGAAAACACACCGCGTCCCTGTGTTATGGAGCGTAAGTCAGTGACATAACGTTGGACTTCTGCTAGTGGCACTTCTGCAGTGACAATACTTTTTCCACCGAGCGAATCCATGCCCTGCACTCTAGCACGCCTACTATTGAGGTCACTCATTACATCACCCATGTTACTTTCTGGTACTGTAATATCAATCAACATAATCGGTTCAAGTAGCACTGGGCTGGCATTTGCAACGGCAAGTTTGAAGGCTTCCCTAGCTGCTATTTCAAATGCTATGGGCTTTGAGTCTACAGGATGTTCCTTACCATCTGTTATTGCGACAAATATTTTTTCCATGGGAAAGCCAGCGACCGCACCATCTGTCAACACGCTGCGAATACCCTTTTCGATTGCTGGCATAAAGTTAGCCGATATGGCTCCGCCAAACACCTTGTTCTTGAAGCAGAAATTTTCGTCACCATCTGGATCCATATTCGCACTAGTTAGTGGTTCTATATGCATATGAACTTCACCGAATTGTCCAGCCCCACCACTTT
>DDZT01000109.1:0-12935 GCA_002346435.1 Anaerolineales bacterium UBA3001 | reverse complement strand
TTGTCCAGCCCCACCACTTTGTTTCTTGTGTCGATATTGACTGTCTCCAGAGCTAGTTATACTTTCTTTGTACGGTACCTTTGGGGTACTGATATCTAGTGATGTTCCAAACTTTTGTTCAGCACGTTTGAGTGCAATGTCTATATGTTGGTCACCCATACCCTCCAGTATTGATTGTTTTGTAGATGGTTCATTACGCCAACTAAGTGTAGGGTCTTCTTCACACAATTTTGATAGAGTAGGACCCATTTTGGTTGAGTCTGCTTGTGTTCGTGGTCTAACTGCTACAGCATATAAACTTCCAGGATATACTGCAGTTTGAAATTGCATAGGGTTATTCTTATCACCTAAAGAGTCCCCAGTGGCTGTCTCATTGAGTTTTGCAATAGTACCAATATCTCCAGCGTGCAATCGTTTTACAGGAATCTGTTCTTTTCCGCGCATTACGTGCAAAGTCCCGATACGTTCCTCGGTTTTCTTTGTATGATTTTGTATTCGCGTATCTGATTCGAGAATCCCTGACATGACTTTTAAGTACGTTAGTTTTCCAACAAATGGATCAGCTGTTGTTTTAAAAGCAAGCACACCTTGTGTTTCCAAATCTTTTTCTTGTTGATTGGTCTTGTTTGTATTAGAGTTCTCTCCAGGAGAAGGTAGATAACGAGTAATACCTAGCAATAGTGGTATTACACCAATGGACTCTGTGGCTGATGACACTAAAACTGGAGCACAACTACCTGACAGCACAGCTTGTTTGAATCCATATTCTATCTCATCTGGGCTTAGTGTTTCCCCATCTAAGTATCGCATCAGCAATTCATCATCGCCTTCCGCTGCAGCTTCTTCAAGCTCAGTGCGTGCAGCTGCAAATGTTTCTACATACTCTTCCGGAATGTCCTCGGTTGTGCCTCCAGAGCCAGGCCTTGCTTTCTGCGCTAACATGCCAATAATTCCTTGGAAGTTCGATTTTTCGCCCCAAGGCAGTGCTACAGGTATGAGTTTTTTGTCCGATGCAAGTTGCTGTACAGAACTTAGTGCTTTACTGTAGTTAGCATTGTCACGATCCATTTTGTTGATTACTATGAATCTAGGTAGATTGTGTTCGTTGCAATAGTCCCAAACAAGTTCGGTGCCCACTTCTACACCCGCTACGGCATCGACCACAATTATTGCTGCGTCTGCGACCTGTAGCGCTGATTTGACTTCACCAACAAAATCAGTAAATCCGGGAGTGTCTAGTAAATTTATTTTGTAATCTTCGTAGACACATGCAACCATTGCTGTGCTAATTGACATTTGACGGTTGCGTTCTTCGTCTTCAAAATCGGCTACAGTAGAACCATCATCAACTCTACCGAGACGTGTGGTGGCTCCAGTGACATGCAGCATAGCTTCTACTAGTGAGGTCTTACCAGACCCTCCATGGCCTACAAGAACCACATTGCGTATGGAGTCAGTTAAGTATTCATTCATGACAGTTTTAATCTACCTCCTTTCTGAAAGCGGTACCTGCCAAATATCATGCGTACATATGTTGTGAGTGCAGGTTGGCATTGTAGCGGAGGGTTGGTCCATTGTCAAAGCGTGCTAGAATCGCAGTAACGTAATTGTTTGTAAGTAATTACTCAGGAGAAGCAACAAATAAGACTTTTGTAGAATTGTTTATCTTTTGACTAAAGCAAGTTACTCAACGTAATGGTACTAATAAGTTTAATAGCTGGTTCTGTATGAGACGAATACTGATTTTGTTTGTTGATGGGGTAGGTCTGGGATCTGACGATGCAGATACAAACCCTTTCGTTGCTGCTAATCTGCCTAACATAACTACGTTAATGTCAGGACGCAAACTTGTTTCCAATCAGCAAGCTTTTTCATACAATAATTTTTCGTTTGTACCAGTTGATGCTTGCATGGGAGTAGATGGTATGCCCCAATCTGCTACTGGTCAGGCATCAATTATGACCGGTGTTAATGTCCCAGCCTATATTGGTAAACACTGGGGACCAAAACCCAGTGAAGAAATTAGAAGCTTGTTGCAGAGTGATAATATACTTAAAGTTATATGTGGTAACAATCATTCAGTTAGGCTTGCTAATGCTTATCCCCCGTCTTTTTTGCAGCAACTATACTCTGGGCGTCGGTTACTATCATCGATTCAATTTGCATTTCAAACTACGGGAGCTAGGTTTTGCAACATAGAGGATTTACGTGGAGGGCATGCTTTAGCTGCCGACTTTACCGGAGAGGGATTACAATCCCATCTTGGTTTTGCAGATATACCCATATTGTCGTTAGACGCGGCCGGTAAACGTTTGGCTTCACTAGCTCAAGAGACTGATTTGTTATTGTTTGATTGTTGGCAGACTGATGTTGTTGGACATCGTGGCACCATGAGTACTGCTATTGATACGGTAGAGCGTCTTGATGCAGTTGTAGGTGGTATATTAGTTTCTTGGTGTGAGACTGACGGCTTGATTGTTATTGTGTCGGACCATGGTAATCTGGAAGATAAAACCACACGTCGTCATACACGCAATAAGGTTCCAGTACTTTTGTTTGGCGATGGCCACAGCAGTGTTGCAAATGCTATCAACGATTTGAGTGATATAGCCCCGGCTTTGATAAAGTACTTGGGTTAATGACTTACTCGCTACGAAGTTGAGCACCCAATTCTTTTTGTAGAGTTTTTACTATCTTATTACGTAGTTTAGCAGCATCTTTATCAGTCAAAGTTTTTACTTCAGATTGATATGTAAGTCGATATGCTAGACTTTTCTTGTTGGCCCCGACTTGTTCTCCACGGAAAACATCAAATAACTGTACTTTGGTTAGAGTCGCACCTCCAGATTTTACGATTGATGCCACTACTTCAGCGTTGGTGATACTGTCACCCACAATTAAAGCAATGTCCTCAATTATGGCAGGGAAACGTGGTATGGGTTTACTACTATATTGATCTGGCATAGCATCTACAAATGCCATAAGATCAAAATCAGCAGCTAAAGTGAGGTGTTCTCCCAAGTTATAGTTTGATGCTATATCAGGATGCAATACACCGAACAACCCTGCTTGGGATCCGTCTATAGTTAACTTGGCAACTGCACCAGGTTGAAAAGAGGGATGGTTAGCATCGTCAATGGTGTAGTCGGATATATGTGCAGCTTGGAGCAGTTCGTCGATAATTCCTTTTAGGTCAAAATAATCCATTGAGTCAACCCGGTTATCAATCCAGCTCAACGAGAGTCTTTGTCCTGAAATGACTATTGACAATCTTTGAGCTTCAAGTGGCAAGCTTGATTGTTCATCTGATGAGGAGAGTTCGGGTAAATATACTGGACCAACTTCGAATAGTGCTATTCGTTGTTGAAAGCGCAAATTGTCTTGAGCACATTCTAGGACACTCGACAGAAGTGACCGGCGCATAGCAGAGCGTTCGGGAGTTATTGGATTAGCTAAATGTACGTAAGGCCCATTCTCTATAGGATGCAAAAGTTGTTCAGTTTCAGGTGAGGAAATTCGATAAGTTATCACCTCCTGCAGACCGAGATTTACTAGAATGTCACGGACTCTTTCTTCTTTTTCTAGAAGAGTGTTATTCTCCTGTCTTGGCATTAAATCAGATATCTGCGTCTCGGGGATATTTTCAAAACCCCAAATACGAGCAATTTCCTCGATTATGTCAGCAGTGCCTATTTCAGCTATTCCTATATCTAATCTATGGGCAGGAGCTGTGACGTGTAATATGTTTTTCTTTTGCTCAACTGTAAAATCTAATGCTATGAGAATACTGACAACTTCTTCTGTTGGTATATCAACACCTAAACTACGTTGTATTTCACCTATAGGTAGTTTTACAGTGTTTGGCACATAATGGTGCGGGTACTCATCTATGAGGTTGTGGATAATTTTTCCGTTGCCAAGGGTTCGAATCATTTCGGCTGCTCTAAGGTTGGACCTAGCAGCTATTTCGGGACTTACTCCGCGACTAAATCTATATCCTGCTTGCGATGATTGCATTTGTTGTGATGTGACAGTTTGACGAATGTTGATTAAGTCCCAACTGGCAGCTTCGAGCAATACGTTTTTTGTGTCATCAGACACTTCTGAGTCACTGCCGCCCATAATGCCGCCGATTGATAAAGCACCAGTATTGTCTGCGACTAGAATAGTGAAATCATCAAGATTTCTATTTATTCCGTCCAGGGTTACAATTTTCTCGCCAGATTTTGGGAGCCTTGTACTTATGACCGGAACTTTTGTTTCTGAGCGATTACGGAGCACATCATAATCAAAAGCATGAAGTGGTTGGCCCATTTCTAACATTACATAGTTAGTTACATCAACCACATTGTTGATTGGACGCATACCAGACATGCGTAGTCGAAGTTGCATCCAGTAGGGCGAAGGTTTAATCTGAACATTCTCAATTAAAGTTGCAGTAAATCGTGCGTTTAATTCAGGCTCATCAATTTCTATGTTTGGCATTGCAAGCGCTGATTGAATTGATTTTGAAATTGTAATATTTGCTGTTGGAGGATCTATTGGGGTTTTCGTAAGTGCGCCTAATTCTCTGGCAACACCTAATATACTTAGGTTGCGGGCCATGTTTGGTGTAATTGCTATATCGAATACAGCATCTCCAATGTAGTCAACAAGCGGTGTGCCAGCCTTTGGAGCATCAGAATCAAAAACTATAATACCTTCATGTTCATCAGATATACCAAGCTCCTTTTCAGAGCATGCCATCGAATAGGATTCTACACCTCTAATTTTCTTGCGTTTAATTGTAATTAATTCCTGGCTAGAATTATGGCCATCATACAGTTGAGTACCTTCTCGTGCATAAGCTACCTTTAATGGTTGAGCCAATTTGCCTTGATCTTTATATTGAAAAAGGTTAGGAGCACCTGTAAGCACAGTGTGTGTCAGTTCACCATCATAGAGTTGCGCTAAAACTAATCGATCCGCGTTGGGATGGTGTTCAACCTTAGTTATGTCAGCCACAACAATGTTTTTACGATCCCACTTAAGCCCGTATATGCTTGTTTGGTTTTGAAGTTGATCGGGTTGTGGTAGTCCTATGAAGTTTATTGATTCAACTTCTAATCCTGCAAATGTTAAAAGGCGAGCAATCTCATGGGGATCAAGAGTGATTTCAATATATTCTTTAAGCCAACTTAAAGGAACCTTCATATTTTGATAACCTTGCTGTTTTTAGTAACTGCAGAAATCGGTGTACACATAATTTTATAGCTTAGCAATTCTTTTCAATACAATAATGCATTCTAAAACTGTTCTAGAAATCGTAAATCGTTTCCCCAAAAGTGACGAATATCATCTATGCCGTATTTAAGCATGGCAATACGTTCCGGTCCCATACCAAAGGCAAACCCTGTATATTTGTTGGGTTCATAGCCACCATTAGTTAGGACTGCTGGATGTACCATTCCGCAGCCTAGTATTTCGAGCCATCCAGTTTTCTTGCAAACTCTACATCCTTCTCCAGAGCATAAGAAACACTCAACATCCATTTCGGCACTTGGTTCAGTAAATGGGAAATGTGATGCGCGGAAGCGAGTGCGCGTTGAATTTCCAAACATACGTCTTGCAAAATCAGTGAGAGTACCCTTCAAATCGGTAAAGCGTATGTTTGTGCCGATTGCTAGACCTTCTACTTGGTTAAATTGGATTTCAGATCGTGCTGTTATTTGTTCGTACCGGTAACACATTCCTGGTAGTATGACCCTAATAGGGTCGGGAGCGTTGGCTCGCATGGCATGTATCTGACCGGGAGAGGTATGTGTGCGTAATATAACACCAGGAGTATTTGTGTGGAAAGTGTCCCACATGTCTCGAGCAGGATGATGGAGCGGTATATTCAAAAGTTCGAAGTTTAGTTCATCAGTTTCTATTTCTCTGGAACGGTAAATTTGAAAACCCATGTCGGCCCATATAGTGTAAATTCGACGCAGGGTTTGAGTGGCAATATGCAGGCGACCGCGATTCACAGACCTTCCCGGTAGAGTGATGTCCAAATCCGTATGTTTTTGTCTAGTTGATGCAGTAGATTTGTGTAAATAATGTGTTTGTTCTTTATATGCTTCTTCAAGAATGTTACGTATTTGATTAGCATGTTTACCGATAGCAGGCCTATCTTTGGGAGCTACGTTACTGAGGTTTCTTAATGACTCGATTAATGGACTGTTTTTACTTAGGTGTGTTGAATACCATAGGCGCAGCGTTTCCTTGTCGCTTGTTTTTTTTAGTTCAGACAAAGCTGTAGTTTTTATAGTATCTAATGCTTCAAGCATGTATACCTCCACAACATTATATATGGACATCCCGACCAAAAATAGAAAACCCGTCCCAGAAAAAGGGACGGGGCTAAATTAGTCCCGTGGTACCACCCTGTTTAGTCTTTTTTTGTCAAGACTCACTTGATTTACCGATTGTCGGTTTTTCTTCCTTGCTAACGCGTGGGACGCGGCGCTGGATAATTGCCATGTCGCACAATAGACACATAGTGTTCCCCAGTGCGGCTCGAGAGTGAAATTCAGCCAGAATATTTTGACTTATTTTAGACTGTGGTATTCTCAGACAATAATCTAGCGTACTTGGCTCCGTCTTAGCCACATATTATGTTGTATGGCGATTATCTCAAATTGATGCTAATTGTCAAGCCATGAGTGATGGTAATAATGATTTGACTATGACGATGGTGAGCTTTATACTGCATTTTACTAATAGGGTTGCAAGATATGAAAAATATAGCAATAAAACGTGTAGGCATAGCAATAGGCTTGACCATATTGTTGGTTGTAGCAGGTTACTTCTATTTACGTAGTAGTCTACCAAAAACAGAAGGCGTCGTAGTATTGTCAGGGCTCGATGGGCAGATCGAGATTGTGCGAGATACTGATGGTGTTCCACATATATTTGCGTCGACTGATGCCGACGCATATTTTGCTTTAGGATATGTACATGCACAAGATCGTTTATGGCAACTAGAGATGAATCGTCGCATTGGGTCAGGCCGTCTAAGCGAAGTGTTGGGAGAAGCCACACTAGATATTGACAAGTTTTTAAGGACTTTAGGCACGTATCGTGCCGCTATTCAAACCTGGGACTTTTTAACTGATGATACCAGAGCTGCGCTGGAATCTTATGCTTCTGGTGTAAATGCATGGATTGATGAGGGGCATACTCTACCACCTGAGTATTTGATACTGGGTTTTACTCCTGAGCCTTGGACAGTCTACGATTCGTTGGTATGGTCAAAAATGATGATGTGGGATTTGGGAGGGAACTGGGAGGACGAGCTGCTACGGTCATTGTTGCAGTCTTCTGTTGGCCAAGACCGTGCAAATGAACTTGTGCCTGGATACCCATCAGAAGCAACAACTATTATTCCTGGCGATTTGGCTGACACATTGTTGGGTGTTGATTCAACTATGCAGCAGATGTTTCGAATGGGTGATAAAGATGTTGGTAGCAACAGCTGGGTTGTATCTGGTGATTTGACCGAAAGTGGTAAACCATTGCTTGCAAACGATCCCCATCTAGGTGCTCAGATCCCATCTATTTGGTATTTAGTAGAATTGCAAGGGAACTTGTTGCACGCTACGGGCGCAACCTTGTTGGGAATGCCAATAATTCCTATCGGCCACAATGAACATGTAGCATGGGGCCTCACAAATCTTGGTCCAGATGTACAAGATTTATACATTGAGAGAATAAATCCCACCGACCCAAACCAGTATGAGGTTGACGGGGAATGGGAAGACATGACTATAGTGTTAGAGGAGATCCTTGTTAAGGATGATGAAGATACTCCGATTCCATATGCTGCTAGAAGTACTCGTCATGGACCTCTCATTAGCGATGTGTCTGACAATGCCGGAACTCCGCTTGCAATGCGTTGGACTGCACTAGATCCAGGCGATACTACTGCGGATGCGTTTATGAAAATGGCTTATGCTTCTGATTGGGACGAATTCACTGATGCCTTGCGATATTATGTAGCTCCTAGTCAAAATATGGTGTTTGCTGACCAGAAAGGAAATATTGGTTATATTGGTCCTGGTCGTATACCTGTGAGGGCCAAAGGAGATGGAACTGTTCCAGTCCCAGGATGGGATAGTGAATATGAATGGGAAGGATGGATACCATTTGAACAATTACCTCAGGTTTATAACCCAGAGAGCGGATATATAGTTACCGCCAATAATAAGGTTGTTTCAGACGATTATCCGTTTTTCATTTCAAGCAGCTGGGCTCCCCGATATAGAGCAGATCGAATAGAGGAGCTGATTCTTCAGTTCACTGATGGGGACAGCAAAATTTCCATCGAAGATATGATAGCCATACAGTCTGATCAGATAAGTAGACAGGCGATCGAATTGCTTCCTTACTTGCAATCTGTTGAACCATCAGAGTCTAAATCTGAGCTTGCGCAACTTGCTCTTGACCATGTTGTTACTTGGGATGCTGATATGAGTGCCGATAGTGTAGCTGCAACAATTTACGCTACATGGTTTCATCAACTCGGTATGGTCATATTCGAGGATGAACTTCGCGGTAACGTGTATGAACAGTTTGCTGATCGGAAACACGCATCTTTTCTAGTAAATGTGTTGGAAGAACCGGATAACCCATGGTGCGATAATGTTCTCACTGTGCCTAATGAAAATTGCTTAGATGCTGCTGCTAGCGCATTGGATCGTGCCACTGAATTTCTAGAGGATCATTTTAAAGGTAGCATTCCTTTAATATCGAATGGTCGTAATGTAGATAAATGGAAATGGGGTGAATTACATGAAACCATTTATTCTCACAATCCGTTTAGTGAAGTTGCTGCGTTACGCATGTTGTTTCAACGGGAAATAGGTAATGGTGGTGGCTCGTATACTGTTAATGTAGGACCATACAAGTTCTCGGATCCATACAAACAAATTTACGTACCTAGTTATCGGCAAATAGTGGATTTGAATGATTGGAGTAACAGTTTGTTCATGCATACTACTGGTCAATCAGGAAATGTTTTTAGTAAACACTATGATGATCTTATTGAACGACATCAAGCGGTGGAATATTTACCTATGAGTTTTGGGCGTGCTAACATAAAAGGAGATGTGTTAGTGTTGAAGCCTGAATAATGCAAATGCTAAACCGAGGATTTATGGTCGATGATTGTACTTATTCTATTGGATAAGTTTCCCATTGTGACATGTTGTAATATTCGTCCCACAACATAGTTTCATGCTGAACACTAGTTATAAATATATCCGCCATAATTTGCTTTTGGTGTTCGGTGCTTTTAGCGGCTTGTCTGTCAAGTAAGTCCAAAGCTTTATCAAGGCCTTCACGATGTCCTGGGTCACTGTGAAATTCCCACCATTCTGCATAAGGGTTGTTATCTTCTAAGGTATGCTTATCAAGCAGTCTTCGCACTGCCTCACCATAACCCCACTGGCAAGCAAGGATTGCTGCTTGAGTATCTCCAAGTGATCCATCGTATGCGCTGGCAAGTTGATGGCGAGTATACGAATACTTAAGCGGACCCATTGGGTAGGACAATAGGTCTTCTCTAGACATACCTAATTCTTTTGCATGTTTCTCGTGATCTCTCATCTCTTCTTGAACACTTTGTACATGATATAACATGACATCCACGTCTTCTGGTGTGCTGGCCTTTACCATTCCTAGAGCGCACACCTTTACAAAATTATGCAGGTAAGGGTAATCGACCCTTAGCCAATACTGGAAACATTCAGTGGGTAAATCACCTTTAACCAAACCAAGTAGAAAAGGTTTTTCGATTTGGGATTTCATATAAGGTTCTGCTTTAGCGATTAAGTTGTGTGCAAAAGAAATAGTGTTGTTCCTCCTTCAATGGTTGAGTGACTAAACTCCTACATCTTCATGCCATATTTCAGGAGTTTCTTTTATGAAATCGTTCATGATATCGACACATTCTTGTAAATCTAGATTAATTACTTCTACCCCTTGTTCAGTTAGCCAGTCTTCACAAAGAGTTAAGTCCTTGACAGTCCTATTTTCACCGACTACAACTCTCGGAATTTTGTACAGGACAATAGTGCCAGCGCACATTGTGCATGGCGACAAGGAAGTATACATAGTGGATTGGGAGTATATGTTCGCTCGAAGGCGACCAGCATTTTGGAATGTTACCATTTCTGCATGTAGTATTGGGTTGTTTTTTTGTACTCGTTGATTATGTCCTCTTCCTATAATTTTTCCTTGTGCAACTAAAACAGAACCTATTGGGATTCCACCAGACTCGCGACTTTTCTTTGCTTCAGCTATTGCTTCTGCCATCCACTTTCTATCAGAATCCATATTACTTTTACTCCTCCTTCTGTTTGTGTAAAATACACATAATACGCGCAAAGTTTTACAAATATATCGGTTTATCTAGGCAACTTAATCAATATCTATCAACATGCGGATGCTTTCAACAGCGGTTTTACAAAGTGGTTCGAGACCATCATGACTTCCCCCTGCAACCATAATGCCGCCAGCACGTTTGCCTAGTGTGCTCGCTAGAACAAATAATGCCGCTGCCTCCATCTCTGAGCATAGTACTCGAGCCTGTACCCAGGCATCCCATCGATGCTTTAGAGCATCGCTTATGGGCATCCTGTCTGGTTCTACTTCCCCATAGAATGAATCCTTAGAGTGCGATAAACCAACATGGTAAGTGACTCCTGTGGTTTCACAAGCCTGTCGAAGGCAATGCACAACATCGAGATCTGCAATTGCAGGAAAATCCATTGGCATGTAATGTAGTGCAGTACCTTCATCACGCACTGCTCCGGAGACAACTACTAAGTCGCCAGGTTTTATAAAGTCTTGCATCATGCCTGAGGTACCTACTCTTATAAAAGTGTCAGCCCCGAGATTGGCTAACTCCTCGACCGCTATTGCTGTTGAGGGTCCTCCTATGCCTGTAGATGTGACTGAGACCTTTGTGCCTTCAATGCTTCCTGTATAAGTCCTGTGTTCTCGATTTTCTGCTACCAGCTGTGCATTGTCCAGATACGAAGCTATGAGCGGTACTCTACCGGGATCGCCGGGAAGAAGCACATATCTACCCACATCGCCACTTCTCATCTTTATATGATATTGTAGTGTTGACTCGGAATCACTCATTTTAGTAATGTCCTGACGATAGTCGTAATCTTACACTTTAATGATTGCATGTAGTACCAGTAGGTGCTCTAGTTTGCTGTACCAGCTAGTATTCCTATCTCATTTCCCTCACCAGGCCAAGGATCGGACGTTATCCATGCTGCATCGAATGTTGCAATTTGGTGTTGGGTGGCTCTTAGGAACAACCAGCGCATTTTATCTCGTTCGAATTCCGTACTAGCATTTCCATATTCGTTTATCCCATCTACAGTGGCATTTTGTAGATCCATATAAAATGGGTCCTGCCATTGTTCTAGCCAATCCCGTTGTAATTGCGATAGGTTATTCGGTTTTTCGTTCTCATATCTCACGCCGAATGTATTATGAAAACAATAACATGGATACACTGCACAACAAACATCACCAAATGTACCTTCATAGAATGCTCTAACAAAAAAGTTTACAAATGCTTCTCTGCGTGGTCTGGCAGCCCAGCGCGTTAATGCAAACTCGTCATAATCTTCCAGCATTCTAAGCTCAACACGTGACTCAGCTGCGCGTACACCATATTCTCTTTGCAGTTTTACCCAGGGGTTGTGTGTAGGCACCTTTGTAAATGCTACCTCTGACGCGTTCTCACCTATATAGGGTAGATCTTGGATTAACCAATAGCGAAATTTGTCTTCTTGTAATGTGCCAGCAAACAGCGCTTCTATCCATGGATGATGAACATATCTTTCCCAAGCGGGGCCAGCAAATTCAATGCACTCATCTAGAAATGTCACAATTACCTCCGCGCAATATCTTGCTCAATTAATATCTTCAATCCATCTACAGCTGTTACCAACAGATGTGTTAAATCAATGCCAGACGTCATAATACCCCCTGATCGACAGTTTAGCATTCGAGCTACCACAAAAATAGTAGAAGCCTCCATTTCTGAACAGAGTGTACCTCCTGCTATCCATGCTTTCCATCGGTCTTGAAGTTGTCTAGAAACAGGCATTCTGTCTGGTTCGTGTTGTCCATAGAAAGAATCTTTTGATTGAGTAAGTCCAACATGGTGTCGTACACCACGAGCACGGGCAGCCTGTCTAAGCGCTAGGGTTACTTCCAAGTCAGCCACTGCTGGATACTCTGGTGGAACATATTGTTTGGAAGTGTATTCATCACGAATTGCTCCCCATGCAATTAGCAGGTCACCAGTTTCTATGAAATCTTGCATTGGACCGGATGTGCCAACTCTAATGAAAGTGTCTGCACCAGCAATTGCTAATTCTTCTACAGCAATTGCTGTAGAAGGACAACCCATCCCAGTTGATGTAACAGACACTTTTTCGCCTAGTAATGTGCCTGTATAGGTAAGATACTCACGATTGTGTGAAATTTCTTTAGCGTCATCAAGAAGACTTGCTATCATAGGCACTCGACCTGGATCTCCAGGTAGGAGCACGTAGCGTCCGACGTCACCGCGACGACAGCCAATATGATATAGTGTTGACATATTAATGTTGGAATCGGAACCCATTATACTAACCTATATAGAGCATCTGTAAACCTACATCTTACAGGTTGCCTTTGACAACATCAATATGTAGTTGAGAAGGGCCAAAAGCATAAGGCAACAATTGCTCAATGGACTTAATAACAATGTTATGCTTGTTCTTGTCAGACATAATCACTTCAATGTTACATCCAGATACTTGTGCCATTTCATAAATCGCCTGACGACAAGTACCACAAGGGTCTGCGGTAATCTCATTTTTCTCGTGGTCATCAGAGCG
>DDZT01000118.1:9405-15154 GCA_002346435.1 Anaerolineales bacterium UBA3001 | reverse complement strand
ACGCATGTTATGGAGAGGTCGCATAGTTGGCCTAGTGCGCTCGCTTGGAAAGCGAGTATGGCGTGAGCCATCGTGGGTTCGAATCCCACCCTCTCCGCTTTTGATTGTTTATTTATCCACGAATGTGCTACTACATTGTATACAAAGCGGTGAAATCAATGATGGGATTATTAGCTATAGTATTTCTGCTTGCTAGTTGTATACCACTTGATCAGGAAAGCATAGTGGTTAGTCCTGAGCCTACTGATACTGATCTTCGGATTCCAATAAATATCATAGATGATGGTAGTTCTATTGGTTTTAAATCAGACTCCAATACTGTAGGGCGTTCTTTAGCTGATGTTGGTTTAGACATATATGCTGGAGATGAAATTGATCCTTCATTAGACACATTAATTTACTCAGGAATGACTATCAATATAAAGCGTTCACGTCCAATTTTAATCAGTGTTGATAACGGTTTCATAGATTTTCGCACACATCATGACATAGTATCCGACATATTGAGAGAAGCTGGTGTAACTCTAGTAGGTCGAGACTATAGTGAACCTCCTCTCTCAGCAAAAGTACTAGAAAAGATTGAAGTGATAAGGGTTTTCGATGAGTATAGGGTTGAATATGAGCCCATTCCTTTTGATAAACAATGGATTGGAGTGGCCGATCTAGCGATTGATAGGACACGTGTCCAACAATCCGGAACATCTGGTGTGCTAGCACGCCGCTTGCGAGTACGTCATATTAATGGTGTTCCTTCTCAAGATGTGTTATTGGATGAATGGGTTCACACTTCTCCTTTGCCTAGGATAATGGGGTATGGAATGCAGATACCGATTAGAAATATAGAGACACCTGATGGTACTGTGGAGTACTGGCGCGCCGTTTCTATGTTAGCTACATCATATTCTCCTAGCCGTGCTGGCACCCCAGTTACTGCACCATGGTATGGTCTTACCCGTACTGGTAAACCACTTAAAAAGGGGATGGTTGCCGTTGACAGACGATATATACCTTTGGGAAGTACTATGTATGTACCAGGGTATGGATTTGCCACAGCTGAGGATACTGGCAGTGGTATACGAGGACTTATGATTGACTTAGGATATGAAGATCATAATTATCGATCTTGGCGATCGTATGTGACAGTTTATTTGCGAACACCAGTTCCTCCTCTTGATCAGATTGTTTGGATACTACCATGATACAAAAACCCAGCGAGCTGCTAAAAAAATTTGATTTTTATCCAAAAAAAAGTTTAGGACAGAATTTCTTGTACGATTCTGTATGGATAAACCGTATTGTAACTGCTGCGGAAATCAGTGGAGCAGACGTAGTATTGGAAATCGGTCCTGGTTCAGGTAGTCTAACAACTGCATTGTCGTCTGTTGCTCGTAAAGTCATTGCAGTTGAGATAGACAATAGATTGATACCTATACTTAATGATGTCTTCTCCGAAAACAGAAATGTAACCATTGTTTCAGGGGATATACTGGATTACGAACCGCACAAACTGATGACACAATATGATGTTTCAAATTTTATGGTTGTCGCTAACATACCTTATTACATTACAGGTCAGATTATAAGACATCTGTTTCAAAGTAGTATGCTTCCGAGATCTATTACAATGTCAGTCCAGAAAGAGGTTGCTGAAAGAATGATAGCAACTCCCGGTCAAATGAACTTGCTTGCTGTTAGCGCACAATTCTATTCGGACGTGAAAATAGTGGATTATATTCCCGCTGGTGCTTTTTATCCTGTGCCAGCAGTAGACTCCGCCTTAGTTCGACTTGATGTATTTGATCCTGCCAATCATGTACATGCAGACTCCTCGTTATTCTTCCAAATAGTAAGAGCAGGCTTTGGTCAGAAGCGTAAGCAGCTACAAAACGCATTATCCAATGGCTTAAGGATAAACAAAGAACACACATTAAATGCCCTAGCAAATATTGGGCTAGATTCGCGTTGTCGAGCTCAAGCACTCACAATGCAAGACTGGGCTGATTTGACTGATATGTTGCGAGATGCAGTGACTACCGAAAAAAATTAGTCTAGCAGTTGTGAAAAAGCGTTTCTCTTTATATAAAAGAGCCCACATAAATAGTGAGCTCTTTTCGTTTTTGGTGGAGATGCCGAGAATCGAACTCGGGTCCGAAAGGATTGATCGACAAACTTCTACGAGCGTAGTTGGTCTATTTGGATTTCATCGGTTGTGCCCCGATCAACAGGGTCAACATCCGACCAAGCCGCTATTTCTTTCGCGCATATAGCGGCGTAGTGCGCGGCACACCAGCATTAGTGACGCCCAAGAACCAAGCGGCTGGTGTCGCTGGGACCGGACGGATCTTGCATTTAGGAAGATCTACTCTGCGCTATGCCGGGTTTATGCGGCAAGCGGAAGAGCGTTATAGGCTTTTGATTTGCCTGTTATATGTTTGCGCTGATTTTGCGAGTTCGGCGCCTCTCGGCTCGCAGTCTGACGACAGCCTCCTCCGTCGAAGCCTGTCATCCCCTTAGTCAGATTATAGCATGCGATAGAATAGGGTTCACTTTTGGTATGGAATAATTGAAGTTTAGCTACCATCGAAATTTGTGTGGGACGCAATTGGTGACTGGTCGTATGCTATTTCCGACGTCCCATTTGTTTCATCATGGATCTCTTCATTTCTCTATCTGCTATTGCTTGCCTTTTATCGTATTGACGTTTTCCACGTGCTATTGCAATTTCTAACTTAGCACGACCATATTTCAAATACATCTTAGTAGGTACAATAGTAAGACCAGACTCTCGTGTTTTGATGATAATCTTGTTGATTTCACGTCTGTGCAATAGCAGCTTACGAGGTCGCATGGGATCATGGTTTTGGGAATGTGACATTTTGTAGGGTGCTATGTGAGCGTTTTGCAGCCATAGTTCATTGTTTATTGGTTCGACGAATGCGTCTCTAAGTTGGGCATTTCCTGTTCTTGCCGATTTGATCTCGCTGCCTAACAAAGACAATCCAGCCTCAAAAGTATCCATTAATTCATAATTAAACTTGGCTTTACGGTTAAGTGAGATTATCTTGATGGAATCTGTTTTGCCCATAATCATTGACTTACTTACGGACTAATAATAGCAGTGCCTTTACAAACCTTGGTACAAACACCACATTTTGTGAATAACTCACGGTCAATTACCTAAAAAATTTCCCTATACTTAACTTCTTATCTCTTGTTATTGAGTTTTGCATTGTGCTATCAATAATTTCTTGATAATGATCATGTAACTGTGAAGATGTTCGTCTTATATCATAATGTTTAGCTGTTTGAGTTGCGCCAGATGCTAAACGTATTCGTAAAGTGTCGTCCAACATAAGTCTTACCATTCGTGCTGTAAAGTCTGCCAAATCATTGCGGCATAGTATTCCGTTGACATTGTGTTGGATTATATCACCCACACCAGGAGATTCTATGCCAATGGCTGGGAGACCTACTGCCATACCTTCAATGATGGAAAGCGGATGTACTTCAGACACGGAAGGTGTAACAAATGCGTCTGCCATATTAAGATAGCCGGATACTGCATTATAGGCAGTTTTGCCCGTAAAACGTACTGCATGACTTATATTTACTCGCTCGCACCAGTCTTTCAAATTGTCATATTCAGTACCTTCGCCAACAATAATTAGCTTGAGATTTTCTACAGCAGCTTGTGCACCAGCAAAAGCTCTCAAAAGCATAGTAAGACTTTTCTCCGGACTTAATCTTCCAACATATATTAGCACTAGGTCTTTATCATTAATTCCTAATTCTTCTCTTCGGAAACCTTGATCTAAAGGCCGGAAACTATTCAAATCAACCCCATTAGGTACTATTTTGATTGGTGAGTCGACTCCAAATCCGCTCAACAATTTTTTTAGGCTTGGGGAAGGAGCTATTACAAGGTCGCATTGCCGACAAAAACTGGGTAGGAAAGCTTGCAAAAATGCTTCGGGAATTGCTTCTGGTAGATGTGGTAGGTATGCCTGTGCGTACAGGTCGTAACGTGTATGGTTGGTGAATACTATGGGAATATTGTGGCTTTGACAATATCGTAAGGCCAGTCGACCACTTGCAAAGGGGTGGTGTACATGTGCTACATCAACTGTGGATAATATTTGCTGTGCATGTCGACTATAGCGGAATGAGAGATTGTATCCAGTGTCAGCTATAGGTACTGCAGGTGATCTAATAATGTTGGGTTCTTCATCTAAGTAATCTTGTCCGCCAAAAGTGAACACAAAAACCTCGTGACCATCTGTTTCCATAGTATGCTTATTAAGGGAAACATGATTTGTGACGCCGCTGATGTATGGTTTGTATGTATCAGTCAGCATTGCAATGCGCATAATTCTTACATTTATGGTCGTGGTTCTAGATTAACATCAACTGGTATTACAGTGTTTTCACGTAATATTCTAAGCGTGATGCTATCTTGCGGTTGTGTGTATTTCACCAGGTAACTTATTAGGTCGTCTGTAGTCTTTACTTCAGCACCTTCTATACCAACAACTATATCTCCTCCTATCGGAATATTTTGACTTGCTATATCTAGAAATTCCCGACTGGATATTATTCCTGCATTATCTGCGGGGCTATCCTCTATGACATCTATCACTAGAGCTCCTCGCTGTTTTATGTCTAACTCCATAGCTTGAATTACGTCTAGCGAGATATTATTTAACGTGACTCCCAGCCAAGGGTAGACATATTGACCTGTTTTAATCAGATGTGGAACCACCATTTTAACTATGTTAACAGGTACTGCAAATCCTACACCTGATGAAGATCGAGATTGCGATAATATCATGGTGTTAACACCTAAGACTTTGCCTTCAGAGTCTAAGAGCGGACCACCTGAATTACCAGGATTGATTGAAGCATCAGTTTGGATCATTTCGGGAATTGAGAAAGGACTGTTTCCAGACTGGAGGGTGCGTCCAACAGCACTTACAACTCCAGCTGTCAAAGACCAAGTCTGGCCAAAAGGATTACCAATTGTTATTGCTCTCTGACCTACAAAAGATTCGTCGGAGTTTCCAAGATTTACGGGAAAAAGCAATGATTGATCAACATCAACCTTAATGACAGCAATGTCGCTGTCAGGATCACCACCAATCGGTTTTGCTCGTACTATCAATCCATCCATGAAACTGACCTCGAGTATTTCAGCATCCTGTACCACATGGTAGTTTGTTACTATATGTCCCTGTTTATCATATACAAAACCTGAGCCTTCACCACGTTGGAAAAATTGGTCTGGTTCCTCTGGAATGCCGAATCCAAACCCTTCGGGAAATCTCGGATTATCAGTTGAATCCATCTGTTTTGCTATACTTATATGCACTACTGATGGTGCTACAGATGTGAAAACGTTATTGAGCAATTTTTCTTCAGCATCAGCTTCAATGCTTCTAGATAATGTGTCTGATGAAGACTCGATTACAATCAATTCCTGATTGGGTTTTTGTTGTACGTTTTCGGATTGGATGACAGTTTCTGTTTCTTGCTCTTTTTCTATATCATAGCTAGAACAAGCAGTAAGAAAAAGTCCAATTCCTAAAACTAGTAATTTGTAGCTGTTTGTATGCTGTTTGTTATCAATCATGATTTAATCTCACGGTAATATTTTAGGCAGTATCTATTACTAGTGTAATGGTTAAATGTTAATAGAATACAAGATTAATTGTTTTATGTATGAAATGCTATATAGTACGTGATTGTATCAGTA
>DDZT01000118.1:1553-9032 GCA_002346435.1 Anaerolineales bacterium UBA3001 | reverse complement strand
TTTGAATTAAATCCCAATTGTTAATACTGTAGCTTGATTATCATGGGATTTTACGCTAATTGATAATTGCTATGAGCGAAATAAGAAAGACTATCGCATGTTCGTGTCAATATAACTTACTGCCTCACCGACAGTTGTGATCTTTTGTGCCTGCTCATCAGATATTTCGCCTCCAAATTTGTCTTCGAAGGCCATAATCAACTCGACCAGGTCAAGAGAATCAGCACCTAAATCCTCCCTGAATCGGGACTCATTTGTTATCTCAACTGATTCAACATCTAGCAATTCTATGATAATACCTTTTACATCTTCTAGTGAATCTGACATATTCTTACCTCTTGTTATCTGTTACGGCGCGTCATTGTAATACTTCATTTCATATTGTCAAGGGTTATTACATTTAACTCTGACGATTGACATCCTTAACCCTGACTGATAACATTTGTGCTACTACGATATTGGAACACCTAACTATGGAAGAAGTTACGACTGCTTCACGCAAGGATGATCACATCCGTATTAATATTGAGGAAGACGTTCAATTTAAATCAGTAAGTAATGGATTAGATAATTTGTACTTTAATCATAATGCGCTGCCAGAATTAGATTTGGATGATATAGATACAAGCATAACATTATTAGGTAAAAAACTCAGCATGCCATTGCTTATTTCATGTATGACAGGTGGTACACCAAAAGCAGGTCATATAAATCGTATATTAGCTGAAGCAGCACATCACACTGGGATTGGCCTAGGTCTAGGTTCAATGCGGGTTGCATTGGAGGATTCTGATTCTGTAGACAGCTTTAAGCTCAGGCATATCGCTCCTGACATATTGTTGTTTGCAAATATAGGTGCAGTACAGCTGAATTATGGGGTTACTGTAGATGATTGTCGCAAGTTGGTTGATTTGTCAGGGGCTGATGCAATTGTGTTGCATTTCAACCCTTTGCAAGAAGCTTTACAAGATGAGGGGCAGACTAACTTTTCTGGGCTATTAGATCAAGTGGGCAATGTATGTGAGGTTCTAGGTCGTGATGGTATTCATGTGGTTGCAAAAGAGGTTGGTTGGGGTTTTTCTGAG
This sequence comes from Anaerolineales bacterium UBA3001, assembly GCA_002346435.1. Lineage (GTDB taxonomy): Bacteria > Chloroflexota > Anaerolineae > Anaerolineales > UBA11657 > UBA11657. Next base: position 7,947 of record DDZT01000118.1, on the reverse strand, counting down.
GAGACCTGCAGAAGTTTAGCAAATGTTGGTATATCTGCAATTGACGTAGCAGGTTCCGGTGGGACTTCTTGGAGTCAGGTAGAAATGCACAGGTCCAGTGATAATTCGGCTAAGAGGGTGTCTTCAGTGTTTGCAGATTGGGGAATATCTACATTAGATGCTATTCATAATGCACGTCGGGGAGCTCCCAAAGCAACTTGTATTGCATCAGGCGGTTTAAGGAATGGAGTGGAAGTAGCGAAATGTCTTTCTCTCGGTGCTACTGCTGCAGGTATGGCGCACCCATTTTTACAGTCAGCTATGCATTCTACAGAACAAGTATTAGGTACAATTGGTGAGATTGAACAACAATTAAGAGTAAGTATGTTTTGTTCAGGTGTGAGTACGGTATCAGATTTGCAGCAACTATCGTTACTGCGTCGAAAATGAATTCTACGATAGTTAATCATCTCTCGAATGAATACCTTCTAGTATTTGAGGAAAGACTTAGAAAGCTAGTGATGGACTCTACGACTACAACAAAGTTAGTCGGGCAGATGCTTCATTATCACATGGGATGGGACAATGGTATCGAATCTGATGTTGTATTAGGTAAGCGAATACGACCTCTACTAACTTTGTTGTGTACAGATGCTGCTGGTGGATACTGGCGTAACGCAGTTACAATTGCTGCTGCAGTTGAACTTATTCATAATTTTTCATTGATACATGATGATATACAAGATCAAAGTAGTTTGCGTCGAGGTCGTCCTACCGTGTGGTCATTGTGGGGTGCAGAACAAGCAATTAATGCTGGTGATGCTCTTTTTGCCCATGCTCATCTTGTACTGCAGAAAGAGCAGACTTTGTCAGCGGAAAGCAAACTGGATGCCTTATGCTTACTTGATGAGGCGTGCTTATCGCTTACTGAAGGTCAGGCAGCGGATATAGAATTTGAGAAGAAGAACCAAATTGATTTAGAAACGTATATGAGCATGATAGAAGGTAAGACTGCTTCTTTGATTGCAGTTTCTACCGAGTTAGGCGCCTTGGTGAGTGGTGCGTCATCAGAACAACGAATGTGCTACCGCGACTTTGGATATGCTCTTGGTGTTGCATATCAAGTAAGAGACGATATTCTAGGTGTATGGGGACGAAGCTCAAAAACTGGCAAGCCAGCAGGTGATGATCTTCGCGCAAGAAAAAAAACACTTCCAATAATTCTGGGCTTGGAGCGCTCTGACGAACTGTGTGCTATTTACAAGAAAACCCCACAAAATGATGATGAAGTTGATGTGGTCATAGCACTTTTGGAGGAAACAGGAGTATTAGAAGAAGTGTCCAATATAGAATTTGATAAAGTAGAGATTGCTTTACAGAAACTGTCTAATGCTTGTCCGAAAGGTGTTGCTGGGGATTCTTTGGTCTCTTTGGTCAGGCAATTATTGGGTCGTGAAAGTTAGTTGAATTGATTATTGGACAAATTGCTGATAATAATTAATTGTAATCCTTAAAGCTAGTGTTTCTTATCTTTCTTATACGCCTTGCTAGAAGAAACCCTGCACCAAATCCTCCTAAGTGAGCCCAATAAGCTACTCCGCTGCTAATAACAGAACTAGCTTCGTTTATTACATTTACAAATTGTGACAGAAACCATACTCCCAGGAAAATTACTGCCGGGATTTCCACCAGCCATGGCAATATAAATATTGGCACAAATGTTAGAACACGGGCTCTGGGGAATAAAAGTATGTATGCTCCTAACACTCCTGATATTGCACCACTTGCACCAATAATTGGTATAGTAGAAAAAGGTTGTGTTATCACTTGTAGTGCACCACCAATCACTCCAGTCATTAGGTAAAATACTAGATACTGGATGTGACCCATGCGATCCTCTACATTGTCGCCAAATATATAGAGTATCCATAGGTTTCTTATAATGTGTAGCCAACCGCCATGCAGGAATTGGCTACTGAAAAGGGATATGGGAGCTAGTAAATGCAGTTCAGCAAATCTCATAGGCACTACTCCAAATGTGCTATATATAATTTCAACAGTTTCTCTAGGAAGTCTAACTTGCACAAGGAATATGCTTGCATTAATTACAATAATAATCCAGTTTACAATAGGAAATGTATTTGATTTGTTCGTGTCACGTATTGGAAACATAATTGTCTAATGATACCAAACTAATAGGGCTCCTATGTTTGAAGCCAATCTTTCGGACTAATGCAAAGATCGATAATGTATACAAATAACAAGATATCTTTAGCTGGTATTTATCCTACTCTTCCCACTCCTTTTTTTAGTAATGGAGATATAGATCTAAATAGGCTCCATCGCAATTTATTACGCAATTCTGACTATTGTTCTGGATATGTACTGCAGGGTTCAAATGGGGAATATGTTTTCCTTGACCATGAAGAACGTGAATTATTAGTTACATATGCCAGAGGGGTTATACCCAGTAGAAAACTCCTTATAGTGGGTTCAGGCATGGAAAGTACTAGTGCAACTATAGATTGGACCAAATGTATGGCTGATGCAGGAGCTGACATTGTTTTAGTAGTTACTCCTCATTACTATAGGGAATCTATGTCTCGTAGAGCTTTAGAGAGCCACTATATGCAGATTGCATCTGAGTCTCCTGTTCCGGTTTTGCTTTATAGTGCACCGATGTTTACAGGCTTAGATTTGTCAGTAGAGGTAATAAAAGTGTTGTCTGATCACAACAATATTATTGGTGTCAAAGAAAGTAGTGGCGATGTACACAAGATAAAAAACTTAGCAAATGAAACATCAGAGAACTTCGAGATTTTGACAGGATCATCGAGCCAATTTCTGGAAGGTCTCAATGCGGGCGCTATTGGAGGTATTCTAGCACTAGCCAACATAGCTGCCAAAACTCTATCTGAGTTGATGTACTTGTTCAGTCAGGGTGAGATGGAAAGAGCAGAAAAACTACAGATTCAGCTCGTTCCCGTTACTAAAGCTTTGAAGAAGCATTGTGGAGTTGCTGGGTTAAAAGCAGCACTTGAAATGATAGATCAGTGTGGGGGTGAAGTACGATTGCCATTGTTATCTTTGCTCGATTCTGAAAAAGCTGAATTGCGATATATTTTGGAGCAAACAGGCTTATTGTAGTGTTGTTGGCTTAATACATGCCATGACAGTAACTAGCAATTTGTATATACTGTCATGGCTATATTTTCGTAAAGATTACAAGCTTACTTCTGGAAGGTGCTGCATTGCGTCCTTGATTTCTTCTTCTGGATATTCATGATCGTGAAGTGCTCCCTGTAGATAGTCATCATAAGCACTTAGGTCAAAGTGTGCATGTCCACATAGATTGAATGTAATTACGCGGCTTGTACCTTCCTCTTTACATTTAATCGCCTCATCAATAGCTGCTTTGACAGCATGTGTAGTTTCAGGAGCTGGAACTATTCCCTCAGCTTGTGCAAACTGTCGACCAGCAGCAAAGGTCGATAGCTGTGGAAGAGCTACCGCTTCTATATTACCGTTGTCATATAGAGCGCTTACGTGTGGTGCCATCCCATGATAACGTAAACCGCCTGCGTGAATCCCTGCAGGGACGAAATTATGTCCTAGGGTATGCATTTTTACAATAGGAGCCATGCCAGCAGAATCCCCGAAATCAAATGTATACTCTCCTTTAGTGAGTGTCGGGCATGACATTGGTTCTGCAGCTAATACTCTCGTCTCAGTATTGTTGGTGAAATTTTGGTGGAGAAACGGAAATGCAAATCCAGAGAAATTACTGCCTCCACCAATACAACCAATAACTACGTCAGGATATTCTCCAGCCAAGTCAAACTGTTTTATTGTTTCTAAGCCTACTACAGTTTGGTGCATGAGGACTGGCCCTAGTACAGATCCAAGTGCGTACTTGAGTTTGCCTTGGGATGCTACTGCTGCTTCGACTGCCTCAGATATGGCGATGCCAAGCGATCCAGGACTATCTGGATCATCGGCTAGTATTTGCTGACCAAAGTTGGTTATTTCTGATGGGCTAGGGTGTATGCTAGCCCCATAGTTTTGCATCATTACTCTACGATAAGGCTTTTGTTCATACGATACTTTTACCATATATACGTGGCATTCGAGATCAAAAAATTTACAAGCCATTGCCAGTGCACATCCCCATTGTCCGGCACCGGTCTCTGTCGTGAATCCGAGAGTACCTTCTTCTTTTGCATAAAAAGCTTGTACAACTGCTGTGTTGGGTTTATGAGAACCTACTGGAGATACACCTTCATATTTGTAGTAAATATGGGCAGGTGTATCCAGAGCCTTTTCAAGTCTTCGTGCACGGTAGAGAGGTGAAGGTCTCCAAAGACGATATATCTCTCTTACTGGTTCTGGAATTTCAATCCAACGATCCATACTGACTGCTTCACCAATAAAACGCATGGGAAATAGTGCAGAGAGGAATTCGGGTGTAACAGGCTCTTTAGTTCCAGGATGTAATACTGCATTCCAAGCTGTCTCAGCAGGATTAACGGGCATATCGGGGTTAATGTTGTACCATTCTTTGGGCATTTCATCTTCCGACAATACAAATTTGGTGTTTTCGCTCATTGTTTTGTCTCCCTTATGTATGTATTCTATATACTGAGGTTTGCGATTTGCTGTTGCTACATTATCATATCACGTAATTGTCTATAGACATACAACTTCTAGTTAGTTTGATAGTTTTGAAACAAATGTATTTCATATTCCCAAATAGCGGCGCAGCAATGCGGTGTTGTGTTTCAGTATATTTGAGCGCTCTTCAAATGATATTCTTCCTTTGTTCATGACATAAACTCTGTCAGCTAATTCCAATGCAAAAGGTACATTCTGCTCGACTAGCATGACGGAGACACCTCGTTGTCGCATAAGTGTTATAGCTTTTCCTATTTCACCTAGAACGAGTGGGGCAAGTCCCTCGGATGGTTCATCTAAAACTAACATCTTAGGATTTGTCATTAGTGCTCGTGCGATTGCTACCATCTGTTGTTCCCCTCCACTCAATTGCCATCCCCAATGGTTAAGTCGATCTTCTAAAGCGGGAAAAATACCTAGGATATTATCTAGATCCCATTGTTGATTATGCTTATTCTTATGACCGATCATTATGTTTTCAAGAGCAGTGAGTGTTGGGAATACAGATCTGCCCTGGCTTAATGCACCTATTCCAAGGCGAGCAATGCGATGTGATGCTAAATTGGTGATATTTTTTCCGCAAAAACATATATCACCATTTGATGCTGGTTGTCGACCTATTATAGATTTAACAAGGGTTGATTTTCCCGCTCCGTTACGACCTAATAGAGTTACTATCTCGTCGTCCATTATTTTCAAGGATACTTCCTGAAGCACATGACTTTTTCCATAATAGGTGTCAATATTTTCAACCGCTAATATCATGTGTTTTTTCCTAAATAGTGTTCTTGGACTACTGAATTGTTGCGGATCTTAGAAGGAGTACCTTGACCTATGATTTTTCCATTATGAAGTACTGTAATGTGCTTTGCTATTTCAAACACTACGTTCATGTCGTGTTCTACTAAAATAAGCGTTACAGCATCTGGTAGTTTTTCAATTATTCGAATCATATTTGTAGTCTCTAAAACTGACATGCCAGCTGTGGGTTCATCTAGCAACAAAGCTTTTGGCTTCATTGCTATAGCAATTGCAAGATCGAGTACTCTCTGTTGACCATAGGACAAGGTATCCGTCACTTGACTTTTGACCATACTTAAACCAAATGTATCCAGCAATCTATGTGACTCAGATATCATTGAATTTGATATAGGCTGTTTTCTAAACAAGTGGTTCGCAATTCCAAGACGATTCTGTAAAGCAATATATATGTTCTCAATAACGGTTAATTCGCTAAACAGATTGTTGTGTTGAAACGTACATCCTATCCCAAGTTTGGTACGGGATTGAATTGGCAAATTTGTTATTTCTTGTCTACCCAAAAAAACAGCGCCTTTTGTGTCTGATAACTGCCCGTTGATTGCTTTGAGTAGTGTTGTCTTACCTGCTCCGTTAGGACCAATAATGGCATGCCGATCCCCCGACTTAATTTCCAAGCTAATTTTATTTATGGCAGCTAGTCCACCAAAATGTACACTTAATTCGCATATGCTTATACTGGTCATCGGTTGTTTTTGAGTTTTTGAAATAGTATTCCCATGATTCCATTAGGTGCGCATAGGACAAATACAATCAACATTATTCCCATGTAACTTTGCCAATTGTTTGTGTAAGTGCTAGTAATATTGGGTAATAATCTCATCAAAGTGGCACCAATCACTGGGCCTATTAGAGTTCCAACTCCACCTAAGATTACCATTATCAATGCTTGTCCTGACATGGTCCAGTAAAGATTTTCTGGAGA
>DDZT01000118.1:0-1153 GCA_002346435.1 Anaerolineales bacterium UBA3001 | reverse complement strand
CAGGGTCTTATAACCTAATGCTTGCATGCGCATCTGGTTCGATTTGATACCTTTTAAGGCTAATCCAAATGGGCTATGTATAATATTATGTAAGCCAAAATATATTGTCACAAATGTAGTGACCACAAAATAGTAGAATGCTGTGCGGGATTCAAATGAGTATTTCCATACTCCTAAGTCTATTTCTGGGCGCGGTATTCCAATTAGTCCATCAGAGCCACCAGTTACCGCAGACCAACGCATCGCTACACTGAATAGCATTTGTGCGAAAGCAAGTGTAATCATTAGGAAATAAATCCCATCAGTACGTAGAGCTAATGACCCGATTATTAGAGCTATGGTACCGGTACCTATAACAACTATGGGTAATGTTAACAAGATATTGTTGGTCAAACTAAGTGTTAGATTGTTTACGCCACTAACATATGCAATTATGTAAGCGCCTAAACCAAAAAATGCTGCGTGTCCAAAGGATGGCAATCCGGTGTATCCAACAAGTAGATTTAGACTCATAGCAAAGATAGAAAATATCAGAACTTCTATTAATAAACTAATCGTATATGTGCTTGCCAGATAAGGGGCTGCGATAGCAAGAACAACTATGATGACAGTCACTAGTCTGTTGCGTGACAAAAGCATTTTATACATAGTTTCTAGTCTTTCCACTATCAATTATTTTGTGCTCCAAACAAGCCCATGGGCCTGACAAGTAAGACTATTGCCATTAGAGCGAATATCAAAAACAAAGATATTTCGGGTAGAAGTGCTTTGCCAAAGGTATCAGCGATGCCAATCAATAGGCTGCCAAAAAAAGCTCCTTGAAGGCTTCCTAATCCCCCGACGATCACGACAGCTAATGTCAAAACAAGGATTTCAAACTGTAATCCAGGGTATAGACTGTGTAGAGGAGCACCTATGACACCAGCCAATGCAGCTAAAGCGGATCCTAAGCCAAATATGCCTGTAAAAATTGCCTGTATGTTGATGCCTGATTCTCTGACCAAGTTTCTGTCAAACACACCAGCTCGTAAAATTATTCCCAGGCGTGTTCTTTGCATCAAGACCCATAGTGCAACGGCTATTGTTAATCCTATTCCAATTACTGCCAGTCTGTACAATGGAAATTGCGAGTCTAATATTGAAATTGATCCAT
>DDZT01000058.1 GCA_002346435.1 Anaerolineales bacterium UBA3001 | reverse complement strand
AGTATGTCCTCTAGTGGTACTCCAAGAGTTTCAGCTGCTATTTGGGCTAACACAGTGTCAGAGCCAGTACCTAGGTCTGTAGCACCTACGAGTACGTTAAAACTTCCATCATCGTTTATCTTTATACTTGCTGCACCCATGTCCAGTCCCGGTATAGCTGTGCCATGCATGCAGACTGCTATACCTAATCCTCGACGTATGTAGGGTCTGTCCTCATCAATTTTCCAGGCAATATCTTTCTTTCGAGACCACTCAATTTCTTCTTGTCCTATATTGATACATTCAGTTAATGCACATGAGGTCACTATCTGCGGCTCAATATCACTATCGTCAATTGCTTCACCTTCTCCTATAGCTCCTGTGATAGGTATTGGATCTCCTTCTTGTACCGCATTATGTTTCCTAAACTCAATTGGATCTATTTTCATGTCTAAGGCTATTTCGTCCATGAGGCACTCCAGTGCAAATTCAGCCTGAGGAGCTCCATATCCGCGGTAGGCACCTGGAATGGGGATGTTTGTATATACTACTTCACCCAAAAATCTCATGTTTGGGCACCGATAGGTTGCTAGTCCACGCATGCCTGACACGCTGCATACTGTAAGCCCATGAGTACCATAGGCGCCAGTATTTTCAACTATATGTAAGTCAAGCGCATTTAAAGTGCCGTCATTCATAACTCCGGCTCGATAAGTTAGTGTTTGTGGATGCCGAGAGCGTGAACTGGTAAATTCTAGTTCTCTAGAGTATTCAAAGCGTACTGGTCTACCTGTAGCAAGTGTTAGGTGAGCACATAGGTCCTCAATGAGCATTTCTTGCTTCCCTCCGAAACCACCACCCAATCTCGGTTTGATTACTCTGATACGTTTAACAGGCAAGTTTAGTAGTGGAGCAATCATCCGCCGTACATGAAATGGGACTTGTGTGCTGCTTCGGATAACTAATCTGTCTTCTTCATCCCAATAAGTGACTACTACATGAGGCTCAATATGACCTTGTTGCACTTGGTGTACTTTATATGTGTGCTCATAAACATGATCCGAATCTGTAATTCCTTGTTCTAAATCTCCGATGTTTGCCTTTATTTCAGCGGCCAGATTGCGTTCAGCTGATGCAATTGATACAGCATCAGGCTCATCATGTATTTGAGGAGCATCAGATTTGAGGGCTTCTTCAGCTTCAAATACAGCAGGTAATATTTCGTAATCCACTTCTATATACTTTAATGCTTCCAGTGCAATATCAGATGTTTCAGCTGCTAACACAGCGACCCGATCCCCAACATACCTGACTTTAGAGTCTAAACTCACCTGATCCCATGGAGGTGGGTTAGGATATGATTGACCACCGCTAGCATAAATCACTCTTGGTATGTCAGCATATGTTAGTACAGCATGTACCCCAGGAATTGCTAAAGCTTTGGAGGTGTCTATATTTGTTATTCTGGCATGCGCATGTGGGCTGGTCAGAAGTGCTGCATGCAGCATATTGGGCAATTCAATGTCATCTGTAAATACTGGACGTCCTTTTGCTAGTCTGACTGCATCAACTTTAGGCTCTGGATGTCCAACAACATCTGTTGTTTCAGTAGTTGTAATTGTTGAGATATCAACACGTGGTTCAGTCAACACATTTCCCGAAGATTGTAGCGAATCTGGGAAGTCTGGTATCTTTGACTCATCAGTGAGGTGGATATCTCTTACAGATATACCAGCTCTTTCTATGGGTGGAGGCTTTTCTCCGCGTATTAATTTGGCTGCTCGTAAGATGGCTTGCACAGGTTTGATGTAGCCTGTGCACCGACATAATACTCCACTTAGTGCGTCACGAGCTTCGTGTTCAGTTGGATCATCATTTTTGTCAAGCAATTCTTTTGTTGCTAGTATCATTGCAGGGGTACAGTATCCACATTGGATCGCACCAGTATCGACAAATGACTCTTGAATTGGATTTAGTTTGTGACGATGGGTAATACCTTCAAGAGTTTCAATTGTTTTGCCTTGCACTTGACCTGAGAGCAGGACACAGGTTGGAGATAGCTTGCCATCAATTAGTACTGAGCATGCTCCACATTCACCGGTTTCACACCCGTGTTTTACGCTCCACAACCTGTTGCGGCGTAGCACAGCTAGTAGCGATTCATTAGGAGCACAAGTTAGTGTAGTGTCCGTGCCGTTAAGATTGAAATTTATATCCATTATTGGTTTGATAAGCTTCTTTTGATAGCGCGGACTGTTAAGATAGTGGCTATTTCAATGCGATATTCTGCACTTCCAAGATAGTCGCTATATTTGTTGTCTGCAGAGTCTTTGATTGCTTCATAGATCATACCTTTCATTTTGGCGCTGCTTAGATTGACAATAGATGAGTCGATAGTTTGTATGGCTATTGGCTGTTCGTTTATACCAGATATTGCTATGCGTATGTCACTGATGTTGTCTTCCTGAATTACTAAGGCAACTGCAGAACAAACAATGGATTTATCAAGTGGGGTTCGAGATACTCTTTCCAACCTAGTATTTACTGATTGTATTGGGATTCTTATTTCAGTTATTATGCTATCGGGATTAAGGTCGATAGGTTGTATAGGGAAATCATAAACATTGTCTGGGTAGCAAATGGCATTTGCTTCGAGGATCATTAGAGCTAAGCATAATTCTGGAGAGCTTTTGACTGACAATAAAGTTCCGCTTACGCTGGCCAAATTACGCAATCCGCGATGTGTGGCTATTTGCGCGGCGTATGACAGGATGCCATTAGCATATTTCTGTATAGGTTCTGCATTGACGAGTTCTTGCAGGCTAGTAAGAGAACCCACTCGTATAAAATCAGTTTCGTCTGTATTGATGTAAGACAGGCCTATCTGACTCAGATCAATTGCAGCTTCCCATTTGCGTTCATGCAGTGGGATTGGGTATGTGCCCAACAATACCGGCTGGCTGCTAATGTTTTTCCGTGCCAGAAGTTCCGATGCTTCCTCAATATTTCTTGGGCGGTGATATTCTCTTAAGGCCATAATTACATTTGTTATGTTATTAGCGACTTATCTCTTAAATTCTAGCATGTTTTATCTATATGCTCTATATGAGAGTATTTGTCGTGCAGCATTGTGTCCAGGATACCCAGAAACTCCACCTCCGGGGTGCGATCCCGAGCCACACATGTACAAGCCATGGATGGGAGTTTTGTAATTGCCGTAGCCTATAGTCGGCCGCATTGAGAACAGTTGGTGAGGTGATAGTTCTCCATGAAATATGTTCCCTTGCGTAATACCCAATTTGCGTTCAATGTCAACGGGCGTTAAGATTTGCTTGTGCATAATTATATTTCTTATGTTAGGAATATAGTTTTCCAGGGTTGATATTACTGTTTCTCCAAAGTTGTCCCGTGTGGTTGCATCCCAACCTTCTTTAAGGTCATAAGGTGCGTATTGGACAAAGATTGACATGACATGCTTGCCAGGAGGAGCTAGATCGTGATCTAAAATTGATGGTATAAGTATGTCTAAATATGGTTCGCTGGAGTAATTTCCGTATTTGGCTTCATCATAGGCTTTTTCTAGGTACGTTATTGATGGGCTGATTGATATTGCGCCTTGTAGGTGATCTCCAGGATTGGGCAAGCACTTAAATATAGGCAATGAACTTAGTGCCAAATTTACCTTACCTGAAGATCCTCGGGATTTGTATGAAGTTATGTCTGCGATAAATTCGTCAGACAAATCACTACTATCCATCAAACTTAGAAAAGTGCGTTGGGGGTCGAGGCTCGAAGCAACACATTTGCTTTTGATAACGGTGCCATCAGCAAGCGTCACAGCTGAGACACTACTGTTATGGCATACAATCTGTTGTACTGGACTTGAACATCGGATTTCGGCACCATATTTTGTGGCAGCTTTTGCGATGGCATTACTGACTGACCCCATACCGCCTTTGGGTATGCCCCAAGCACGGTATTTGCCATCTATTTCACCCATGTAGTGATGTAACATTACATATGCTGTACCCGGAGATCCTGGACCTAGAAAGGTTCCAATGATTCCACTGGAGGCAAGTGTGGCTTTGAGAGGCTCACTTTCGAACCATTCATCGAGAAAGTCTGTGGCACTCATTGTCATTAGTTTGACGAAGGTGTGGAAATCTTTCGGGCCGAGTGAATATAGATGCTTACCAATACGAAGAAGGTCTAATTTATCACGCCAGTTTGCTGACCATGGATTTGGAGGTGTAACAGTGAGGAGTGGTTTCACCACCTCAGCCATTCTAGCCATCATTGCCATGAATGTCGGATAAGTATCAGCGTCCTTTTGGGAGTGGCGCGAAATTTCTTTATAGGTTCTATCAGGGTCAGTCGATCGGATAAGGTAATTATTGTTGGGGAGTGGAGTAAAGGTAGTATCCAGTGGTAATATCTCCAAACCATGCTTATGTAAGTCGAGGTCTTTGATGATTTTGGGGCTTAGTAAGCTTACTGCATAAGAGAACACCGAATATTTGAAGTCTTGAAATTCTTGCGTCGTTATTGCTGCGCCACCCGGATAGTCTTGTTGTTCTAGCACTAAAACACTTCTGCCAGCACGAGCTAGGTATGCGGCTGTTACTAGGCCATTATGACCGCCTCCTATCACGATGACATCGTATTTCATTGCTTATAGAAAACGACGAATTGTAATTTCAGTAGTCATATTGTTAAATGGAGACAAAGTGTATTGATGAGTACTACTGATCGGTCACGCAACCTGTTGAAGCTGAGCTAACTGTTTTGATATATTTGTATAATGTCCCGCGCGAAGCTTTATAGGCTGGCTCCACCCATTCGGTGCGTCTTTGCTCAAGTTCGTCATTGTTGACTAATACGTCTATCGAGTTGTCTGATCCGTTTATTACTATTTCGTCGCCATTTTCTATCAATGCAAGTGGTCCACCATCCTGTGCTTCTGGAGTGATGTGTCCGACTATAAAGCCGTGCGAACCACCCGAGAATCTGCCGTCGGTTAGTAGTGCAACATGCTGACCAAGTCCTGCTCCAACTATAGCGGAAGTGGGAGTTAGCATTTCAGGCATGCCTGGACCACCTTTTGGACCTTCATATCGAATTACTACTACATCACCTTTATTGATTTGACTTTTCTCGAGGGCGGTTAGCATATCTTCCTCTGATTCAAATATGTTTGCAGGCCCCTTAAAGGTATCACCTTCTTTTCCAGAAATTTTGGCAACTGCACCTTCAGGCGCTAGGTTTCCATGTAGTATTTGGATGTGGCCAGTTTGCTTAATTGGATTGTCCAAAGGTCTAAAGATTTTTTGCTGTTTGGAAAGTGGGGGTGCTTCGGCTAGATTCTCTGCTAATGTGCGTCCAGTAACTGTCATGCATTCTCCTTGCAGGAGTCCGTGCTCGAGCAGATATTTCATTACTCCAGGTATTCCACCGACTTTATGTAAATCTTCCATTACATATTTACCGCTTGGTTTTAGGTCTGCTAGATAAGGTGTTTTATCACTTATCTTTTGGAAATCATCAATAGATAAGGGTACATTAGCAGCGCGTGCTATTGCCAATAGATGCAGGACTGCGTTAGTAGACCCCCCAAGTACTGTTAGAGTGACAATAGCATTTTCGAAAGCAGCCCGAGTCATTATATCCAGCGGCTTGATATCTTGCTCGAGTAGGGCGAGAATTGCATTGCCAGACCGGTAGCATTCTTGATATTTTTCAGTGTCTTCTGCTGGTGTGCAAGAGCTAAATGGAAGAGACATGCCTAATGCTTCAATGGCTGATGCCATAGTGTTTGCAGTATACATTCCACCACAAGCACCGGGACCGGGACATGATGCTTTGACTATGGCCTTACGAGTGGTTTCATCAATGCTGCCGGCCAAATGTTCACCATAACTTTGGAATGCTGAGACAATATCTAGAGGTACATTAGCATGATGTCCTGCCTTTATTGTGCCTCCATAAACCATGATCGCTGGACGATTTATTCTTGCTATAGCAATCATACAGCCAGGCATATTCTTGTCACAACCTGGTATAGAGATATTAGCATCGTACCATTGTGCACTCATTACCGTTTCAATTGAGTCTGCTATGATTTCGCGTGATTGAAGCGAGTAGCTCATTCCTTCAGTACCCATGGAAATCCCATCACTCACACCAATAGTGTTGAAGCGCATGCCAACCATACCAGCTGCATCTACTCCTTTTTTTGCTTCAGATGCTAGATCGTTGAGATGCATGTTGCATGTATTGCCTTCATACCACATACTGGCTATACCGACTTGAGGTTTATCCATATCAGACTCAGTAAGGCCTGTACCATATAGCATGGCTTGTGAGCCACCTTGTGACTTAGGTTGAGTAACGCGAGCACTATATTTGTTTAGCTTCATTTATAGTCTCCAGAATTAGATTGATGTCGTAAGTTGAATTAAATTTGTGGTGATATGTTTAAACTTTCTGGATTAGAGCAACTTATGTATGCTTCATGTTACCAGATGATTTGAGGTTAATCAATTGTCTGGATAAATTCTGGCTTGAATATCGCCGGAATTGTCAACCCAAGCTCTTGACATTCTAGGTGTATTGAATGCACATCCTAAATTGCCCTTGGGATCAATCATTATTAATCCTGCATGTGAATTAGTACGATTGTATAGAATCTGAATCGCTTCTCTAGCAGCACTTTCGATAGAGTCATGAGTTATTGTTAGATCACAGGCAAGTTTACTGAGGACCACTTTCATTATTGCTTCGCCATTACCAGTTGCAGATACACTTGCTGTGAGATTGTCAGCATATGCGCCGGATCCAACTAATGGTGTGTCACCAATACGACCCGTTGCCTTGTTTTTTATTCCTCCGGTTGATGTGCCAGATGCTAGATTGCCATAACTGTCAAGCGCTACGCATCCAACTGTACCAAACTTTTTAGAGTTGCTTATTTGTTTCTTACATATATCGCGCGTGTAATCAGTGATGAACCAATCAAGTTCGCATTCTTCTAGATCTAGGTCTTGGGCAAATTGTAGAGCTCCTTGTCCACCCAAAATATTATGCTCACTTTTGTGTAATATTTGAATTGCTAGGCTTATTGGGTTGCGTATTTGACGTACTCCAGCTACAGCACCGATGTTAAGGTCATCTCCATTCATTACAATTGCATCCATTTCAACAAAGCCATCTTGATTCAGGTACGATCCACGTCCTGCATCGAATACAGGATTATCCTCGAGTAGTCTTATAGAATGTTCTATAGCCATCAACGAGGTTCCACCTTGATCGAGTATTTCCCATCCTACTTCAATGGCTTCTTGGCAGCCAGAGATATGAGCATTGATATGCTCATCAACAATTTCTCCGGCACCCCCATGAACAATAATTTTCGGTCTCACAGCGCAGTAGTCTACTACAAATTGCTTGTGTAGTATAGGTTGCTTTTTGTAATCACAGTTATAATCTTTTATTATGTATGATAAGCCTAGTCATAATGTGATAATTAGTGCAGCTGAATTAGCTCGTGGTCAACGGTTTGGTGACATTCAGTGGGATAGTCATGGCAAAACACTTGCATGGCTCCAGAAGAAAGGACCTGATGCTGTAATTATGGTTAGGGAGTTTGACACAAACCGATATCGCTATAGCCAGATACCATGTGGAGGAGCAAGCGTGAATTATGGTGGTGGCGACTTTACTATTGCGCATAGGCAGGTGCTGACAGTCTGTGATAATGAGTTATGGAGTACAGGATTGTTAGATGGCGAAAGAGTACTGATTGCTAAATCGGAGGGAATGATTGCATCGCCAATAGTTAGTTCTGATGGAAAGTATGTGGCATATGTAGTAAGTGGAAAGGATAATGATGAAATAGTTGTGAGTCAATTGATTGGTAATGGTGCATCGGTAGTTGTTTGTAGTGACTATGAGTTTTATATGCAGCCGAGTTGGCATAAATCTGGAGAATATATCGCTTGCGTAGGCTGGAATTCCCCAGAAATGCCTTGGGATGGTTCAGAGTTGCAATTGATATGTTTTGATTCTGACAAAAATGACTTGCGACAATCTAATAAAGCAGTTCTGGCTGGAAGTAAAGACATTGCTGTTTTTCAACCCATATTTTCGCCTGACGGCAAATGGATCGCTTACGTAAGTGATGTTACGGGATGGGGTGAGTTATATTTGTATGATATATATAACTCTGAGAGCAAACAGTTGACTAGTAGTGCATCTGAACATGCAAGGCCTGCATGGGGTCAAGGTATGCGGACTCTTGCATGGAGCTCTAATAGCCATGCAGTATACGCATTGCGTAGTGACAGTGCGGTGATTCGACTATGGAAATATGGTGTAGATGGTACTGGCTCTGAAGTTGTCTGGGACAGCAACTATACTGATATTACTACTATAGATGTGTGTCCAAACGAGGATACAGTAGCATTTTTGGCATCTGGTCCAAAGATTCCTGCAAGCATAGTAACTTTAGCATTAAATAGCAGTAATGATTTGGAGGTGATTACGCGTGCGCAAGACCTATCTATCTCGTCTAGTAGGTTATCTTCGCCTAAACCTGTGCAATGGACCGGTAACGATGCATCTATTGTCCATGGTCTATATTATCGTCCGATGAGTGAGTCAAGTGATTTGCCTCCTGGTATTATCATGGTACATGGTGGCCCCACAGGACAAGCCACATCATCTTTTGATCCAAAGGTTCAATTTTTTGCCAGTAGGGGCTATGCAGTGTTAGAAGTGAATTATCGAGGAAGTACTGGATATGGACGTAATTATATGCTAGAAATGCGCGAGGAGTGGGGCCGAATCGATCGTGACGATTTGATTAGCGCATCAAAATTTTTAGTTGACGAACAGTTGGTAGATTCAAATCGTATAGTAGCTATGGGCGGTAGTGCAGGAGGGGCAACTGTATTGTTAGCATTAATTCATAGTAATGGCTTGTTTGCTGCTGGGGTTTGCAGTTATCCTGTGACTGATATGATAGGTCTCACACAAGATACTCATAGATTTGAGCGTCACTATTGTCACAATTTGATTGGTGCCTATCCAGCC
This sequence comes from Anaerolineales bacterium UBA3001, assembly GCA_002346435.1. Lineage (GTDB taxonomy): Bacteria > Chloroflexota > Anaerolineae > Anaerolineales > UBA11657 > UBA11657. Next base: position 308 of record DDZT01000058.1, on the reverse strand, counting down.
TATAAGGAAATTTATCGTCAGCGTTCTGCTATTTTATATGCGGATAAGATTACTGACCCATTAATTGTATTTCATGGTAGTGACGATAAAGTTGTGCCTGTAGAGCAATCTATTGGTGTAGTGAAAAGTCTAAGGGCGCGTGACGTACCACATGAATTTCATGTATTTGATGGTGAAGGTCATGGCTGGCGGAAGGAAGACACTATTACTAAGTATTTTACTGCAATAGAGCAGTTTTTAGATAAACATGTGAAAAACATAAACAATTAATTTGAATAGATGAGCTAAACTAGCTGCCTTAATTGTTC